>CALBOV010000224.1 GCA_937896565.1 uncultured Salinisphaerales bacterium | reverse complement strand
CCGTGGTCACGCAGCGCGCACGTCGGCAGGGCGGTCCGGACCTCATCGGGCAGTTGCTGATCTACCCGGCGACCCAGGCCGGCGAGATGACCCAGTCCATCATCGACAATGCCGAGGGCTATCTGCTGACGCAGGCCGACATGGCCTATTTCTTCGGCCACTACGCCGGCGATGCACCGGACGTGACCAACCCCGATCTCGCGCCGCTGCGGGCCGATGATCTGTCCGGCCTGCCGCCGGCCTGGGTGGTGACCTGCGAGTTCGATCCCCTGCGTGACGAAGGTGAGGCTTACGCCGCAGCGTTGCGTGATGCGGGTGTTCCGGTCCAGGCGCGGCGGATCGATGGAGCGATTCACGGGTCGTGGAACTTCTACGCCGTGTTGTCCCGGGGCGGGGAAATCATGAACGACGCGGTGGAGTGGCTGAAAAACCGTTACGAGGCTGTCGTCTGAGTCACAGTTGAGCCTGCCGGGGAGGACCGACTTCACAGTTGCCCGGGCCGGCAGTCTCCAGGATCGCCTTCCATCGGTCGTGTCCGTTTTTGCGGTTGCATCCCGTATTGGGCTTTGTCGCCACCTGGTGGCGCACGACTCGGTGAGCGCTCAAGCGCTCTCTTTTCTCAAGGGAGGAACCCTGACGATGTTGCAAGGACGTTTGATTTCCGTGGCCCTGCTGGGCGCGGCAGCCACACTGGCCGCCTGTGATGACACCACCGACCCGAACGGGCAGAGCGGGGCGGTGTTCGCGATGACCAATGCGGCTGAGAACAACCAGATCCTGGGCTACCAGCGATCCGACGAAGGCGCGCTGACACTGATGGGGATGTTCTCCACCGGTGGTCTGGGCAGTGGTCCCAGCCAGGTGGCGCCGGCCGCGCCACTGGGTGCTCAGGATCCGATCGTGCTGAGCGAGGACAATGCCTTCCTGTTCGTGGTCAATGCCGGCAGCGACGAGATCTCCACGATGCGCGTGCTCGACAACGGCACCGCCAGCCTGGTGGGCAAGGTCGCCTCGGGAGGCGATTTCCCGATCAGCATCGCGGTGAACAACGATCTGCTCTACGTGCTGAACGCCGGCGGCCCGGGCAACATTTCCGGTTTTCGTATCGGCGAGGACGGGCTGCTGACGCCCATCGCGGGTTCCACGCAACCGCTCAGCGGCACCGACACGCCGCTGCCCGATGACGCGGTGCTGCCGGCCACGATCGACATCAGCCCGGATGGCCGCTTTATCGCGGTGACCGAGAAGGCGACCAACCTGATCGACATCTATCTGCTCGACGGCAACGGCGTGGCCGGTGCGCCGATCGCGCAGCAGACTGCGGTGCCGACCCCGTTCGGCGCGGAGTTCGATCTCAATGGCTTCCTGATCGTCTCCGATGCCAACGTCGATCCGGGCACCGGCATGCCGACGCCGGAGGTGTCCTCGGTCAGCTCCTACGCCGTCGGGACCGACGGGATGCTCAGCCCGGTGACCACGGCGGTGTCGACGCTGGAAACGGCCGCATGCTGGATCGAGATCACGGCCAACAACCAGTTCGTGTACACCACCAACACCAACTCCGGTTCGGTGACCGGCTTCCTGCTCGACGGTGACGGTGCGCTGACCTCGCTGGACCCCGAGGACGGCAAGACCGCGCAACTCGCGCCGACCAGCATCCTGCTGGAGATGGCGATCGGCGGGGACTACCTCTACGTCCTCGCGGCCGGTACCGGTGAGATCAACGGCTTCCGGATCGGCGGCGACGGCGGGCTGACCGCGGTCGACGGCGGCACGGTGGGCGGCCTGCCCGGCGCGACCACCGAGGGTCTCGCGGCGTTCTGATCCGCCACAGTGCATGATCACGACGCGCCGGCCTTCGGGTCGGCGCGTTCGTGTTCGCGGACTATTCGATGGGTGTCGTGGTCACCGGGCCGACGCCACGCACCTCCATTTCGGTCGCTTCGACCACGAGTTCGCGATGCGGTTTGTTGGCGGGCACCGAGACGAACGACCCGGCATCCAGCCGGTGCTGCTCGCCGTCGTATTCAAAGATCACCGCGCCGGACAGAATGGTCGAATTCAGATCCGCCGAATGGGTGTGGAAGCCGGCGTCCAGTCCCGCGGGTGCCCGGATGCGATAGACGAAGGGGCCGGACGTGGCCGGGTCGCCGAGCAGCAGGATGCGGTCGAGGCCGGGCCGCAGCTTCGTCCACTGCATGTCGGCGGCGGTGACGCTGCGAATGGACGTGGCGGTTTCCGCGCGCGCCGCCGCGGTGACGACCAGCGACAGCGCGAGAAGGCCGAGCCCGGCATGCCGAAGTCTGCGATTCATGGACGTTTCTCATGTTGGCGTACAGGGTCGGATTGTAGGACGGGATGCGGTAAAGGCAGCGCAAATCCCGACCTCGTATAATGCGAGCCATCAACAATGACGCGGAGGGGCCCCGGGGATCGGTGCCGTTCCGGTGGAGACAACCATGGGCAAGAGTACGGACTACACCGCTCGCCAGCCCGACGCTCACGGTGTGGTGCACTACACCGAGGAAGAGAATGAAACCTGGTCCATCCTGATCGAGCGCCAGATGGCGGCGATCGAGGGCAAGGCCTGTCAGGCCTTCATGGACGGCTTGCAACGCCTGGCTTTTCCGACGGACCGGATTCCCCAGCTGGACGATGTGTCCCGGGTGTTGCGTGCCGCGACCGGGTGGTCGGTGGCCCGCGTGCCGGCGCTGATTCCGTTCAGCGAATTCTTCCAGTTGCTGGCGAATCGCCAGTTTCCGGCGGCCACGTTCATTCGCAGGCGTTCGGAGCTGGACTACCTCAAGGAACCGGACATCTTTCACGAGCTGTTCGGCCACACCCCGCTGCTGACCAATCCGCATTTCGCCGATTTCACCGAGACCTACGGACGCCTGGGTCTGGCGGCGAGCAAGGAGGAACGGGTGTTTCTCGCCCGGCTGTACTGGTTCACCGTCGAGTTCGGGCTGATCGACTCGCCCCAGGGCTGTCGCATCTACGGAGGCGGTATCCTGTCGTCCATCGGAGAGACGGACCATGCCCTGTCGGATGTGCCGCTGCGTCGGCCGTTCGAGGTGATGGATGCGCTGCGCACGCCGTATCGCATCGACATCATGCAGCCGCTTTACTACGTCATCGATTCGCTCACCTGCCTGTCCGAACTGACACGCATGGACCTGATGACGCGTATTCGTGACGCACGGCGACTCGGGCTGTTCGATCCGCTCTATCCACCAAGGGCCGCGACGGCCTGAGGCTTCAACAACATGACGCGGCGTTCAGAAACGTCGCGGGCCGGAGAGACGACAAATGAATGCAATGGCACAGCAGCAGATGAGCAATCCGCCGCAGCAGGGTGGCATCAACCCGCTGGGCACCGACGGTTTCGAATTCGTCGAATACACCGCGCCGACGCCGGAAGGGATCGAGCAGCTCCATGCGCTGTTCCGCTCGCTGGGCTTCCAGGCGGTGGCGAAGCATCGCAGCAAGGACGTGACGCTTTACCGCCAGGGGGACATCAACTTTCTGGTCAACGCGACGCCGTATACGCACTTCGCGGCCTTCGCCCGCGCCCACGGTCCCTGCGCCTGCGCCATGGCCTTTCGCGTCAGGGATGCCCGCGCCGCGTTCGACTACGCGGTGTCGCAGGGCGCGGTGCCGTTCGACTCGCCGACCGGGTTCATGGAACTGAAGATTCCGGCGGTCTACGGTATTGGCGATTCGATTCTCTACTTTGTCGATCGTTACGGCAGCCACTCGATTTACGACGTCGATTTCCAGCCGCTGCCGGACGTCGAGGACCAGCATCCGACTGGTGTCGGGCTCAAGCTGATCGACCATCTGACCCACAACGTCAATCGCGGCAACATGGACGTCTGGTCCGGTTACTACGAGCGGATCGGCAACTTCAGGGAAATCCGCTACTTCGACATCGAGGGAAAGATGACCGGGCTGTTCTCGCGGGCGATGACCTCGCCCTGCGGCAAGATTCGCATCCCGATCAATGAATCCTCGGACGACAAGTCGCAGATCGAGGAATTCCTGCGCGAGTACAACGGTGAGGGTATCCAGCACATCGCGCTGGCCACCGAGGACATCTACGCCACCGTCGAGGCGCTGAAGGCGGCCGGCACCGAGTTCATGGACACGCCGGATACCTACTACGAGAAGGTCGATGATCGTGTAGCGGGTCACGGTGAGGACATCGACCGGCTCAAGCGCCTGCGCATCCTGATCGACGGCGCGCCGGTGGAGGGCGATGGCATCTTGTTGCAGATCTTCACGCAGACGGTCATCGGCCCGATCTTCTTCGAGATCATCCAGCGCAAGGGCAACGAAGGCTTCGGCGAAGGCAACTTCAAGGCGCTGTTCGAATCAATCGAGGAGGATCAGTTGCGCCGAGGCGTGATCCAGGCCGACGCGGGCTGAGCGCATGTCCCGCCGCTGGATTCAGTACCCGCATCGCGAGGGCACGATCTCCCGCCAGGCGCATGCGGACCTGCCTGACGAAGCGCCTTACGAGCGCGAGGCCGGGCGCTCCGGCTTCTTCGGGCCGACCGCGCATTTCCATCACAAGCGTCCGCCGACGAGCTGGACACGCTGGGAAGGCGAGCTACGGCCACGAGCCTACGATCTGACCGCGTTGATCGGCGCAGGCCCGAGCCCCTGGGATGCGCCGGTGCTGCTGGCCAACGCGGCGGTGCAGTACCGGCTGTGGACGCTGGACCAGGCGATGCCGGCACTGGCGCGCAACGCCGACGGTGACGATCTGCTGTTCGTCCACGCCGGTGGCGGGTCGCTGTTCTGTGACTACGGCCATCTGGAGCTGGAGCAGGGCGACTACGTGGTCATCCCGCGCGGCACCATGTGGCGTCTGGA
Source organism: uncultured Salinisphaerales bacterium (assembly GCA_937896565.1). Taxonomy (GTDB): domain Bacteria; phylum Pseudomonadota; class Gammaproteobacteria; order Nevskiales; family OUC007; genus Abyssibacter. Next base: position 7,925 of record CALBOV010000224.1, on the reverse strand, counting down.
GCCGGCCGAGCCGATGACGCTGCTGATGATCGAGGCGACCAACGACAGCTACCGGTTGCCCGAGAAAGGCCTGGTCGGACCTCAGGCGATCTTCGACCCGGCGATGCTGGACGTGCCCGCCATCGATGATGCGTTCAAGGCGCAGCAGACCGACGACCCCTGGACCGTCGAGATCAAGCGCCTCGGTCGGGTGTCGCGGGTGTACTACGACTACAGCCCGCTGGACGCGATCGGCTGGCATGGCGATCTCGCGGTGTCGCGGATCAACTGGCGGCACATCCGGCCGCTGATGAGTCATCGCTACCATCTGCCGCCATCGGCGCATACGACCTTCGTGGCCAACCGCTTCGTCATCTGCACCTTCGTGCCGCGACCGATCGAATCCGATCCCGGCGCGCTCAAGGTGCCGTTCTTCCACAACAACGACGATTTCGACGAAGTGATCTTCTATCACGCGGGTGATTTCTTCTCGCGTGACAATATCGAACCCGGCACGATCACCTGGCATCCCAGCGGCTTCACTCATGGCCCGCACCCCAAGGCACTGGCTGCCGGCCGCGCCCATGCCAAGACCTTCACCGAGGAGGTGGCGGTGATGCTGGATACGCGCGATCCGCTGGCCGCCGGTCCGGCACTGGACGGCGTTGAACTGACCGCCTATGCCGACAGCTGGCGTGTCGCTGATGCACCATCCGACCCATGATTCTGACAAGGACACCGAATGAAACTTGCGACCCTGCGTGACGGCACCCGCGACGGACGCCTGCTGGTGGTCAGCGGCAGTCTGCGCGAGGCCGTGCTGGCGCCCTACACGACGCTGCAAGCCGCGCTGGACGACTGGGAGGAGGCGGAGCCGCAGTTGCAGATGGCGGCCGACGCCCTGGCCACGGGCCGCATGGACGACGCCTTTCCGTTCGACCCCGCGGCCTGCGAGTCGCCGCTGCCCCGGGCCTACCAGTGGGCCGACGGCAGCGCCTACGTGAACCACGTGGAGCTGGTGCGACGTGCCCGTGGGGCCGAGCTGCCGGAGAGTTTCTGGAGTGATCCGCTGATGTACCAGGGTGGCTCGGACAGCTTTCTTGGCCCGCGCGACGCCATCGAGATCTTCGACCGGGGCTGGGGCGCGGACTTCGAGGCCGAGATCGCCGTGGTCACCGATGACGTGCCCATGGGCGCGTCCACCGAACTGGCCGCCGAGCGCATCCGGCTGATCATGCTGGTCAACGACGTGTCGCTCAGAAACCTGATCCCCGGCGAACTGGCGAAGGGTTTCGGCTTCTTCCAGAGCAAGCCGTCCAGCGCGTTCTCGCCGGTGGCGGTCACGCCGGATGAACTGGGCGGCGCCTGGGACGGGCGCAAGCTTTACGGCGTGATGTCGACCGACCTCAATGGCGAAGCCTTCGGCCGGCCGGAGACGGGGGAGGACATGACCTTCGACTTCCCGCAGCTTGTCGCTCATGCCGCGCGCACGCGGAATCTCACAGCCGGCACCATCATCGGCAGCGGGACGATTTCCAACCGTGGGGACGACGGCGGCCCCGGCAAGCCGGGGAGTGACGGCGGACGAGGGTACAGCTGCATCGCCGAGCGGCGCATGCTGGACAAGATCGAGACGGGCGAATTCCGCACGCCGTTCCTGGAGGACGGCGACACCGTGCGCATCGAGATGCTGGACGACGACGGCGACAGCATCTTCGGCGCCATCGAGCAGACCGTGGCTGAAATCGAACGACGCTGATGCAGCTTTACAGCTACTGGCGCTCGTCCTCCAGCTACCGCGTCCGCATCGCGCTGGAGCTCAAGGGGCTGGACTACGGCATCGTTCCGGTGCATCTGGTCCGCGACGGCGGCGAACAGCACCGGGACGACTATCGGCGGCTCAATCCGCAGGGATATGTTCCGATGCTGGTGCATGGCCCGCACCGCATCACGCAGTCGATGGCGATCATCGATTACCTGGACCGGGTGTTCCCGGAACCCGCGCTGACGCCGGACGACCCCGGCAAACGGGCCACGGTGCTGGCGTTCGCCCAGACCATCGCGGCCGACATCCAGCCGCTGCAGAACCTCAGCGTGCTGCGCTACCTGACCGAGACGCTGGGTCACCCGGACCCGGTCCGCGTGCAATGGTCCGCGCACTGGATCTACAAGGGGTTGCGGGCGCTGGAGTCCGTTGTTGCCGAGCATCCCCGCCACGCTTGCTGCTTTGGTGACACACCAGGGCTGGCGGAGGTCTGCCTGGTGCCGCAGATGTACAACGCCGAGCGCTTCGGCGTTGATCTCGACGCCTTGCCGGAACTGGTGCGCGTGACCAACCATTGCCGCGCGATGCCGGCGTTTCAACGTGCCCATCCCGACTGCCAACCGGATGCAGAATGACTGAACCACTCTGGACCCCGTCCGCCGAGCGGATCGCCGCCAGTGGACTGACCCGATACGCCGAATCGCTGGCCGAGCGCGGCATCGGCCCCTTCGCCAGCTACGCCGATCTGCATCACTGGTCGGTCACCGAGCGTGCGGCCTTCTGGCGCAGCATCTGGGAGTTTGGTGGCGTGCTTGGTGATCGCGGGCCGCGGGATGTGACCAGCCCCGACGACGCCATGCCGGGCACCCGGTTCTTTCCTGACGGCTGGCTGAATTTCGCCGAGAACCTGATCGAGCGCGGGCGTGACAGCGATGTCGCGATCATCGCGACCGGGGAGGGCGTGGAGGACCGTCTGATCACCCGGGCGGAGCTGCGCCGCCGCGTGGACGCCGTGGCCGGCTGGTTGCTGGATCAGGGTGTGAAGCCGGGCGATCGGGTCGCCGCGGTCATGCCCAACCTGCCGGAGACCGTCATTGCCGCGCTGGCCACCGCCAAGGTTGGTGGCATCTGGTCGTCCTGCTCACCGGATTTCGGCATGCAGGGCATTCTCGACCGGTTCGAGCAAATCCAGCCGACGATTCTCATCGGCGTCGACGGCTACCGCTACGGTGGCAAGACTTTCGATGTGCGCGACAAGCTGGAAGCTGTCCACGCCGCGCTGACCACGGTCAAGCGCGTGGTCATGGTCAGCTATCTCGGTGAGCCGCCGGCGCAGAGCTGGATTCCCTGGGCGGACGTGACATCGGATGGCTGCGAATACCTGCCGCTGCGCTTCGATCATCCGCTCTACATTCTGTTTTCCAGCGGAACCACCGGGCAGCCCAAGTGCATCGTGCACGGTGCCGGGGGCACCCTGCTGCAGCATCTGAAGGAACACCAGCTTCACGCCGACGTCGCTCCCGGCGACCGGGTGCTGTACTTCACCACCTGCGGCTGGATGATGTGGAACTGGCTGGTCTCCGCGCTCGCCAGTGACGCCACGGTGGTGCTCTACGAGGGCAACCCGGCCTACCCGGGGCCCGAGGTGCTGGTCGACATCGCCCAGCGTCATCGGGTGACGCTGCTCGGCGTTTCGGCGGGCTGGATCAATGCCGTGCGCCAGGCGGGCCTGTCGCCGGCCAGTTCGCATGATCTGGGCGCGCTCAAGAGCATCTGCTCCACCGGCTCGCCGCTGTCACCGGAGGGCTTCGCCTACGTCTACACGTCGATCAAGGCGGACGTGCAGCTCGCGTCCATTTCCGGCGGCACCGACATCGTGTCCTGCTTCGTCCTCGGCAATCCGACGGCGCCGGTGTACATGGGCGAGATCCAGTGCGCCGGGCTGGGCATGGCGGTGGATGTCGCCGACGAGAACGCCGAGTCGCTGCCGCCGGGCGAGAAGGGCGAGCTGGTTTGTCGCGCGCCGTTTCCGTCCATGCCGGTCGCGTTCTGGAACGATAGCGACGGCTCGCGGTATCGCGGCGCCTACTTCGAACACTTTCCGGGTATCTGGCATCACGGCGATTTCGCCGAGAAGACCGAACATGGCGGCTTCATCATTCACGGCCGCTCGGACGCCACGCTCAATCCGGGCGGCGTGCGTATCGGTACCGCGGAGCTTTATCGCGTGCTGGAGCGGATGCCGGAGATCGCCGACGCCGCGGCCATCGGTGCCCAGGTCGACGGCGAGGTGCGCATCGTGCTGTTCGTCGTCACGGCGGATGATGTCGAGCTGGATGACGAACTCGCGAAGCTGATCCGCACGCGCCTGCGTAGCGAGGCCTCGCCGCGTCACGTGCCCAGGGACATCTTCGCGATCCCGGCGATTCCCAAGACGCGCACCGGCAAGACTGCCGAGCTGGCGCTGAAAACCTGGATCGAAGGGGGCAGCATCCGCAACCGTACCGCGCTGGTCGACGCGAACCTGTTCGATACCGACCCGCCCGCATTGTCACCCTGAAGCAATCTCACTATACTTCGCGCCCCGCCGATTCGGCGGTCGATGGTGGGCGTAGCTCAGTTGGTAGAGCCCCGGGTTGTGATCCCGGTGGTCGTGGGTTCAAGTCCCATCGTCCACCCCAGTTTTTGGCGATCGTCCATCGGTCGCAGGCTCGCGCCACAGGCCGGGCACATGAAGAAGGTTCGGGGCCGTTAGCTCAGTTGGTAGAGCAGGTGACTCTTAATCACTCGGTCCGGGGTTCGAATCCCTGACGGCCCACCATATAAATGCTTTAAAAGCAGGCGCTTGCCGGATTCGGCTGGCGCCTTTTCTTTTTCTGGTCGTGTTGATTCTACGTGGGTGCTGCCCGGGTGCATTTCTCCGACGGACGTAACAACATTCTGGCTTGAATTTGGACCCTGTGGCTGAAGAATGGAGCGAAGCCTAGTGAGACTGGCACAAGTGAATTTGTACTAACGGAGTGTTTGTATATACAATCCTGCTTCACGCCGATGAGTACTTGGGACGTGGGTTTGGAAATTAGCGAACGCGTGCTCAGGAAACTTCGCGACAAACACAATGTCTCGAGAGATGAGATCGTACAGTGCTTTGCTAACCGACTCGGCGGGTCTCTGAAAGACACTCGAGAGAAAAACCGAACCGATCCACCGACCCTCTGGTTCGTAGCCGAGACCGACATGGGCCGCTTGCTAAAGATTGTGTATATACGTGCCGATACTGGAGTATTTCACATCAAGACAGCGTACGCGGCCAACGAAGTCGAAATTGCTATCTACAAGCGCGTTGCAGCGGTTTGCTTCTGACGCATCGCGCCCAAATCTACAACTCGGAGAAACCATGACCACCAAAGCCAAAGCGCAGAGCTACCCTGAGGAACCTTGGGAAAGCGGCGAGCTTGGCAGATCACTTGAGCACGCCGAATTGGCCTCTGACGACGAAAGCGGGGCTGATGAGGTTGACTCTGCTCTACAGCTCGTGCCTATCTCAATCCGACTCGAGCGCTCACTTATCGATGCGTTCAAGTACATAGCGTCACACAATAAAGGCATTGGCTATCAGCCCTTGATGAGGCAGGTTCTCAAGCGTTTCGCTACGGGAGAGATCAAGAAGATCGCCGCAGAACTGGAAGCCGTCGAGCGCGAGGAGCGTAAAGCGGATGCCCCGCATAGCCAAGTCGACAAAGTCGCGTCGTAAGCCTTGGCAAATCATGTAACAAGAGCTCAGCGTACGCTGGGCTTTTTTGGGGCGGCGCGGCAACATGGGCGCATGTCCTAGGACTGGTTAGCGGAACGTAGTATTCGCTGCACAATATGGTCAAAATTAGAATCCTTGACGGACAGCCAAATAAAACAACAAGTTAGCCCCGCTTCTTGCGGGGCTTTCTTGTTTCTGGCGGCGAGAATGCGGGTCGGGTGAATTACGGTTCACCCAGGCTATCGAGGAGTTCCTCGCCGCCTTTCCACGGCGTTGTCCGGTCCGCGTGCTGCTTGCGGGCGGTGGCGACCTGGTCCGCGCTGATCGCGGCCGCGCCGTTGCCCCAGCTTGAGCGGATATGCGTCAGCACTGCCGCGATTTCGGCATCGCTCAGTTGGGCGAAGCTGGGCATGATGCCGTTGTAGGTCGTGCCGGCGACGTCGATGGCGCCGCTGATGCCGTGGAGCAGGATCTGCGCCGGGATGTCGTGGTTGTCGCTGACCACCCATTCGGAGCCGGCGAGGGGTGGGAACACGCCGCCCAGGCCGGCGCCGGTGGGCTGGTGACAGGAAGCGCAGTTGCCCGCGTAGACCGCGGCGCCGTCTACCTGCGCGTTGGGATCGACGACGATGGTGGACCGGCGGTCGCCCGCCGCGGCCGGGTAGCCGGTGTTCTGGAAGTAGTACGACGCGCCCCAGGCGATCAGTGCCAGCGACACGATCGCCACCGGCCACGGCACCGGGTTATGCAGTTCCTCCGGCTCGTGGGTTTCGCGTTCGCGCTGGTTGGTCGGTTCCGTCATGGCTGCGCCTCCGCGTCGGTCTTCTCCACGGTGGGGATCACATCCACCGGATAGTTGCGGTCCAGCTCCTTCAGGTACTCCACGAGGTCCAGCGCCTCGGGCCGCGCGATCACGGTGCCGTGAGGCGGCGCGAAGGCATCCGGCAGCTTGACCACGACGTCGTCGGCGGTGACTACGTCCGTCACCTCGAACAGAAACGGATAGGACGGCATGGTGCTGTGCTCGACGACGGCGCGCGGGTTGTACAAATGCGTCAGGTGCCAGTCCACGCTGGGCTGGCGGGCGCCAATGTTCAGCAGGTCCGGCCCGGTGCGCATGGTGCCCAGCAAGTGCGGGTAGTCGTAGGCGTAGTCGCCCGGCACGGCGGGCCTGCCCCAGCCGCGGATGCCGTCCGGCGCCTGGCCCGGGTCGCGCGGCTGCTGGCTGTGGCAGTACACGCAGCCAAGGCTGACATAGGTCGCCCGGCCACGCTGTGCCTGCTCGGAATAGGGCTTGAGCCCGGGCGACGGATGAGACGGCGTCTGCAACTGCACGGCCGGCATGATCACGATCATCAGCGTGGCGAACAGCAGGATGATCGCGGCGGCGGCGATGATGCCGAGGGCGCGGGTCATCGTGCACCTCCGGTCCAGCCGCCGGCCGGGAGCTGAACGGCACCCTCGCGCTTCGGTCCCTCACGGCGTAGCGCCATCAGGAAGTGCGTCGCGAACAGGATGTGCCCCAGCGTCATCAGGCCGCCGCCCACCGAGCGGGCGACCAGATAGGGCTGGGTGATGAGCACGGAGTCCATGAACGGCCGGCCCGGGTCCAGCATCGCCAGCCCCTGCAACCAGCCGCCGATGGTCAGCGGCCAGAAGTAGACCGCGAAGCCGCCGAATACCAGCCAGAAATGCGCCGCGATCGCCCAGGAATAGGGCCACTCCCAGCCGGTCAACCGCGGCAGGATGAAGTAGATCGACCCGAACATGACGAACGAGAAGAACCCATACACGCCCATGTGGGCATGGGCCACGGTGTAGTGGGTGAAGTGCGTGACGGTGTTGACCTCGCGCAGCGATTCCATCGAGCCCTGGAACGACGCGAAGGTGTACATCATCGCGCCCAGCACGACGAAGCGCAGGGTCGGGGAGTGCAGCAGCAGCCGCCAGTGCTTCGCCACAGTCATGTGGTGGTTGACCGCCACGGCGATGACCGGGATGGACATCATCACGCTGTGGACGATGGAGATGGTCACCGCCCAGGTCGGTACCGGGCCGCCGATCAGGTGGTGCAGGCCGACCTGCGAGTAGAACAGCGCCAGCGCCCAGAATCCGATCAGCGACAGGCCGTAGGAGTAGATCGGCGCGCCGACGATCTTGGGGATGAAGTAATAGGCCGCGGCCAGGCCCAGCGGCGTCATCCACAGGCCCAGCACGTTGTGCGCGAACCACCAGTTCAGCATCGCCTGCTCGACGCCGCCGAACAGGTTCGGGATGTTCGCGGTGATGAACAGCATCGGGAACCACACCAGCGCCGCGATCAGGTACCAAGAGCTGACGTACAGGTGCTGCACCCGCCGGCGCAGCAGCGTGAGGATCAGCGGCACGGCCGCCAGCGCGCCGCCGGCCACCAGCAGAATGTCGGTG
>CALBOV010000223.1 GCA_937896565.1 uncultured Salinisphaerales bacterium | reverse complement strand
GGGTGGCGCTCTCGGCGACCCGCCACTGCTCGTCGGAGACAATCACCCGCGTGGAGCCGTCAGCCAGCTCGACATGCAGCTCCGCGATCATCCGGGGTTCGCCCCGCCAGCTCGCGTGGTTCCACGCCCACTCGGTGACGAGCTCGTAGTCGTAGAAACCGGACCCGAGCTCAACGCCAATCGCGTTCGCCCCGGCGGTCAGGACCCCGGTGACGTCGTAGCTGCGGTACAGCGCGGTGCGGTCATAGTGCGTGTAGCCGGGGTCGAGCACCTCGTGCGGCGCCAGCGTCTCACCATTGATCGCCACCCGGGCGTAGGCAAGACCGCTGATGTACAGACGCGCCCGGATTGGCTGCGACGGCAGGTCGAAGGCCCTGCGCAACAGGGGCGCCGGGCGCGGTTCGCGGCATGCGCCACCGGTGCCCAGGATGTAGTCGACCAGCCGGTCGAAGCCCAGCACGCCCAGCGCTCCTGGCACCCCGACCGGCCGGCAGAATTCACCCTCCACCAGCCGCGTGACGGCGGCCAGCGGGTCGTCCAGCGGACCAGGCACGCCGCGCTCCGGACCGGCGATCCACTGCGCCGTCCACTCGTCCGGGTCGACAAAGGCGAGTTCGAAGCTGGCGGGCGACGACCACGCGGTCGCGTCGCCGGCCTCATCCCAGACGCGCACCTGCCACCAGACGGTCTGCCGCGTCCGCAACGGCGTGCCCGCGTAGTCGGCCCAGGGTGTCGCGGCCTCGACGCGCCCCGTGTCCCAGAGGTCCGGCTGCCCATTCGCGAGGGCCTCGACCGACCCCGCGGCTCGCAGCTGATATGCGGTCTGCAATACGCCCCGCCGGTCGGCTGACAGTCGCCAGGACAGGCGTGGCCGGGTTGATTCGATCCCGAGCGGATTGGCGGCCGCATCCGTCTCCAGCCCGGTGACATCAACCCGCGCGTAGGCGGGCCATGTATACAGCAGCACGGCCAGCGCGAATGCCGAACGACGGATCAGGCGCCACACGCCGCCGCCCCCGTCAGCACGATGTCCCGCGATGAACGGCCGACCCGCAGCTGCGCGCAGCCCGGCACCCGGGCCCAGTCATCCGCCTCGACATCCCAGTACTGGAACGCCCGTGGCGGCACCTCAATGGTCACGCGTCGACGCGCCCCCGCGGCGAGGCCAAGCCGGGTGAAGCCCTTGAGCGCCTGCGGCGGCTGTTGGACCGCCGCCGAAACATCCGGCAGCGCGAGGTAGATCTGCGGCACCGCGATGCCCTCGCGCGTGCCGGTGTTGATCACGTCGAAGGTGACCGCCACGCCGCCATCGTCCAGCGCGGCAACCGCCAGATCAGCGAAGTCGAACTGCGTATAGGACAGCCCGTGACCAAACGGGAACGCGGGTTCGATGCCCTGCTCGTCAAACCACCGGTAGCCCACCAGCAGCCCCTCGGAATACTGCGCCTGCTCCAGCACGCCGGGGTAGCGGGTCAGGTCTCCGGCGGTCGGCAGATCGGCCTCGGATTCGGGGAAGGTGACCGGCAACCGACCGCCCGGATCCGCATCGCCAAACAGCACGGCATCGATGGCATTGCCGGCATCGACGCCGGGAATCCAGGCTTCCAGCAAAGCGGCGATCTCACCCTTCCACGGTGTCAGCACCGGACCGCCGGTTTCCAGTACCACGACGGTGTTGGGGTTGGCGGAGGCGACGGCGGCAATCAATGCATCCTGATCCCCGGGCTCGTCGATGCAATTCAGCGCGATGCAGAGCCGGTCGGCGCCCTCGATGGAGCGATCGGCGACGAAGACCAGCGCCACGTCGGCGGCCGCGGCGACGGCTGCGGCGTTGCTCGCATTGCTGCCGTCGTCATAGGTGACCGTGACCGTGGGTTCCAGCCGCGCCGTGATGACTTCGCGTGGCGTGTTGAAGAAGAACGGCGTGATCCCGGCCGACCCCCCGCGCGACTGAAACTCGTCCGCGGGCGCTCCGATGATGGCAACCGATCCCAGCGTCGCGGCGTCCAGCGGCAGAATCCCGTTGTTCTGCAGCAGCGTGATGGCCGAGCGTTCGATTTCGCCGGCCAGCGCCGCGTGCGCGTCCCGATCAACCTGTGCGTCATCGACGGGATACGCGGGGCGATCCAGCAGGCCGAACTCGAAGTAGGTCCGCAGAATGTTGACGACACGTTGATCCAGCGTCTCGGCATCCAGCACGCCGCTGGCGACCAATGGCAGCATCTGCGCGGGCCCGTAAGAGAGCCCCGGCCACGGCTCGAAATCGAGCCCGCCGTAGAAATTGCCGAGCGGGTTGTGGGCGGCCAGATAGTCGGCGACAACAAATCCGTCGAAGCCCCAGTCCTCCCTCAGCACGCCATTGAGCAAGGCGTCGCTCTCACAGGCCCAGTCGCCGTTGATGCGGTTGTAGCCGCACATCACCACGCCCACGCCCGCTTCGGTCACCGCCACCTCGAAGGCCGGCAGATAAATCTCGCGCAGCGTGCGCTCGTCGATGACGGCATCCACAAACAGGCGGCTGCCAATCACCGAGACACCGAGCGGCAGCTGCGGCCCGATCGCCGGATTGACGCCGATACCCTCCTGATTGTTCGCGACGTAGTGCTTGACCGAGGCGATCAGGCCGGTGTCCTGGGCACCCTCGATCCAACCCACGCCGATCCGGCCGGAGAGCCAGGGGTCCTCGCCATAGCCCTCGAACGTGCGGCCATGGTGCGGCACCCGCATGATGTTCACCGTGGGCGCGAAGACGATGTCATTGCCGCGATACTTCGCTTCGGTCGCGATCGCGGCGCCGTACCGCCGGGCGCTGTCCGGGTCCCAGGTCGCCGCCAGCGCGATGGGCGCGGGAAACGCCGTGGCGGGACCGGAGCGAACGCCCATCGGGCCGTCGCTGTAATACACCGTCGGAATGCCCAGGCGCGGAATGCCGTCGCTGGTCCCGGTGTGAGTGCCCTCCAGCCCCGCGATGCCAATCAGGTCATCGCCAGCCAGAAACAGGACCTTCTCGACCTGCGTCATTTCCGCCACCACCATCGCGGCGCGTTCGGCTGCCGGCAGCCCGGAATCACACCACGGGTGGTCGCCACACCGCGCGTCCCCGACTGTCGGCGGTGGCTGCCCGTCGTCAACCCGTTCCGGTTCCGGCGCGCTGGTGCCACAGGCGGCGATCAACCCGAACAGCGCCATGGCGACACCCCACAGGCTTGCGCGGCCTCTCGTTCGCTTCGTGACCATGTCAGCCTCCCGTCCCCGGATCCGCCGGGGTGCCTTCGCAAACCGTCAATCCCAGATCGCCCGCGGAGCAGAGAACCTCCCGCAGCTGGCGCTCGACCAGGATCGGACCCGCGAGCACGGTCGTCGGCATGTCGTCCAGGGCATAGACCAGGTCGGTGAACATCAGCATCTGGCGGTGCATCAGATCACCGTCGACCATGTCGTCCACGCTCAGCCCGGTGGTGAACAACGTCCACGGCCCGGTGATAAAGGCGAGCGTCGGCAGCAGATGCTTGTGATACGGCCCGCCCTCGCCGCCGAAGCTCTGGTGCATGGGGATGTGCAGGCCGGGCACATCGGCGCCGCGCAGGGCGATCGTGCGTTCCAGGTCGTGGCTGATCACCGTGTTCTGCAAGGCGGTGATCAACCCGGGGCTCTCGCTGACGAAGAAGCTGTTGGGTTCGTGATAAGGCCCTTCGACCAACTCCAGGCCCGGCCCGCCGTCGGATCGCGGCTGGGTGATCATGCCCTTGGCACCAAGATGCTCGATCACGATCACCGCGGCGACCGTGCCGTCCTCGAAACCCTGGTCCAGTCGCCGGGCATACTGCTCGGCACTGCCGTCCCGCGCGGGCGGGACGAGATGCTGATGCAGATGGGCGGTGGTGAAGGCGAACTCCAGCGTTCTCGGCCGGCAGTCCTGCACGAACCCGGCGAAGTAGTCCGCCATGGCGACCATGGCGGGCGGCCCGTTGTCCCACAGCGCATTGACGCCGTCGGTGTGGCTGGTGATCACCAGGCGCTCCTCGCTCTGACCCGGCAACGTCGCGATCAGCATCCGCGTGGTCGCCGGGACAATCTGGGCCTCCAGCGTCAGCCGGGCGCTGCGCCCTTCCGCCGCGGCCTGCCGGGCCACGACGCCCTCATCGGCCCCCAGATAAAGACCCGGCGCACTCCACATCAGCCCCTCGTAGGGGGCATAGACCTCGGGGACCTGCTCCCGGGAAAAGTTGTGCACGAAGAGCAGACCGGCGGCGCCGGCTTCATGCGCCTCGTCGGCCAGCACACCGAGTTCCCCCAGCGCCTCCAGCTCCAGCGCATCCAGCACCTCGGACGCCAGCGACAGGTCAGGGTCGTAGGTGAACCACTGCAACGCGGTGATGATCGCGTACGGCGTGCTGCTGACGCCGATGTCGGTCACCACGATCGCGCCATCAACATCGTGCTCCGCCAACTCGGCGAGATCGGGCACGTACACCAGCGGCGCCTCGATGCCTGACGCCGGGGTGGTCGCGGAGTACGGCAGATGACCGGCCACGGGCACCTCCGCGAAGCTGCCATCGGCCAGCTCGAGTTCCAGGCGTGTCCGCGTCGCCGTCCAGCGCTGTATCTCGTAAGGCACGGACTCGATTTGCAGACCGGGGATGGCGCGGAGTTGCGACTCCAGCCAGGCCACGTAGTCCTGATGCTGCGGACTGGCGGTGGTCCGCTTGCCGAACGAATCCATCGCGCGGTTCAGATCGAGCAGCCGTTCGGCCGACGCGAACGACGCCGGATCCACCGTGGTCTCGCAGTCGCTGCGCAGCACCGGCGGGCTGTCCGATCCGGCGCCGCCTCCGCTGCCGGATGATCCGCAGCCGGTCACCCCGGCGAGCAGCGCGCCACACACACCCAACGCGACGCAATGCCGTCGCGGCCAGGAAAACTTCATTGCCTTGTCTCCTCCGGTGTCGCTCTCGCACCGGCGTCTTTATATAAACCTTGCGGTTTCTTGCATGCCCGCACGGAGCCCCTGCCCCGACAAGCGTCTTGTTTCAGGCGACTATGGCTTGATGGCCTGTGTCTGGGCCTGCACCAGACGGTGGAAGTTGTCGACGATGGCCGTCGTGAGTCCCGGCAATTCGTCCGCCCGCCCCTCGACGATCAGCAGCCGCACGCATTCGTCCACGCCACCCACCGCCATGCGGTAGGCCTCGTCGGGCAGCACGGTCCAGATCCCTTCGGGCCCGACGGCCTCGGTCACCATCGCCCGCAGATCCTGCTCGAAGACTTCGAGTACGCGGCGCCGCTGCCGCAGGATGGCGTCACCGGCCTTGAGGACCTCCACCAGCAGCGCGCGTGCGCGAACCGGCTGGGCCTGCAATACCGAGAGATAACGGGCCGCGCTGGCCTCACTGCGCTCGGCGGGCGTACCACCGGCTTGCGCGCGTGCCTTGCGCATTTCATCGAGCAGGAACGTGGAAAACGCGTCGTAGGCGGTCGAGAAGCAATGCTCCTTGTCCCGAAAGTGGGCGTAGAAGGTCTTCTTCGACACATCCGCATTGCCCGTGATGTGGGCGATGGTCGTCTCACCAAATCCCCGGCTACCCACCTCCTGGGTGATCGACAGCAGCAGGCGAATGCGCTGGGAGGTCTCGACTTCCTGCCGGCTCAGCCCATGGCGACCGCGGCGCAGAGGCGCCGGCGCGTCAAACAGCGAAGTCTCCTTGGTCACCAGTCCTGTCCCCTTGCGGTACCGCGGTTGCCCGTCACCGAGTCGGCGGCTTAGTCTTTCAGGAAACCATACGGTTTTTAAAAGAGACCCGCAAGCGGAACTACACCGTGAGCGGGCTGGAGGAGACAGCATGACCATCCGTTCGTCCCGCGGGCCGGCAGCCCGTGCGTTGTGCGCCTGCGCGTTGCTCAGCGCCTGCGGACTGCCGTCCACCGGCTCGGACACCACGAGCCCCGCCGACGCCCGCCATCCGGTGCCAGTCGCTGCACTGCCCGAGGGAGGACAGCACACGCCCGGCTGCCAGGCGGCGGACCCGCCCGTGGTGGGCGCGACCGAGGTCGGCCGCACGCCGGTGGGCGAACGTTCCTGGTCCATCGAACTGGCCTCCGAGGCCATGCAGCGCAATGAATCCGTCATGGTGACGCTCCCCCGGGACTATGACCCCAGCGGGCGCACCCGCTACCCGGTGCTGCTGCTGTTTCACGGATCAGCGGGCTCCGAACGCGACTACATCGACCACGATCTGGAGGCGCTCACCGCCGACTACCCGGTCATCATCGTGACGCCCAACGGCGGCCCCGAAGGCTCGTATGCCGACTGGTATGGCGCCCTCGCCGGCAACCCGGAGCCCGCGCCAGCCTGGGAGAGCTTCCACATGCGCGAGGTGGTGCCATTTATCCGCGCGCAGCTTCCCGTGCGCGAGGACCGCGGCGGCTGGGCCACGGCCGGACTGAGCGCCGGCGGCAACGCGGCCATGAAATACCTGACGGCCAATCCGCAGCTCGCCCGCGCGGCGGGGGCCTTCTCCGGCGCGGTCGACACCACGCTGGACTACCCCTACTACCCGACGTTGCAAACGGTACTGGGCACGCCATCACTGCTACCGACCCAGGGCCCGACGGACCTCTGCCGCTGGGGTGATCCGATCCTCCAGAAGGCCTGGTGGTTTGGCGATGTGCCGACTCATCACGCGGAGAACCTGGCCTTCCATGAACTCTGGGTGACCAGCGGCAACGGGCTACCGGGCGAGTACGACCTGCCGGCGCAGGTTGACCCCATCGAGACCCACACCTACCTGATGGCACTGTCCTTTCTGGAAGCGCTGGATCACGAGCACATCGGCTACACGGAGGTGCTTTACGGCGCCGGCACGCACAGCTGGCCCTACTGGCAGCGTGCGCTCGTGCAATACCTGGACTGGTTGATGCCGCGTTTCGACGATCCCGCGCCAACGCCGGACCGCTTCGACCACCGATCAACGCGTGCGAACTTCTCCGCCTGGGGCTGGCACTTCGCAATCCACCGCGACGTCAAGGAGTTCGTTTACCTGGAAGCGGTGACCACCGGCGGTCTGGTGGTGACCGGCAGCGGCAGACTCGAGCTGCTCACGCCGCCGTTCGCGGAACCGGGAGCCCGCTATCGAATCACCACCGGCCGGGACGATCGCACCGTCGTGGCGGATGCGGTGGGCCGGCTGCTGTTCGTCGTCGATCTCGGCCCCAGCCACCCGGAGCACCAGCGGGACTTTCCCGCCGAACCACCATCGGATTGGCCGACGCGACAGGTGACCATCCAGCGTATCGAATAGCCGGAGCGCGCGGATGACACTACGTGGCCGCGTTCACGGCCGCTCGATCCGAAGATCCGCCAGGATCGCCTGGTGATCCGACAGGTACTTGCAGTCGTAGCTGTCAGTCAGCGTGGCCGTGCGAAGCACGCGCGTCTGCGGGTGCGTGAAGATGTAGTCGATCCGTCTCGGTTCGGTGTCGTTGAAGCCGAAGCTGCTCGGACAGGCCGCGAAGCCGAAAAAAGTCTCCTCCGGCCCATGGTGCGGCGCCTGGGCAATCAGCAGCGCATCGGCGACCGGGACGGGCGTGTCACCAACCATCATGCTGGCGTAGGCGGTGGTGTCGGGAGTGACATTGAAATCGCCGGTGACGACAAACGGCAGCGTACCGGCCAGTTCGGCGATCTTGCGGCGGATCAGCAGCGCGCTCTGTTCTCGCGCCGTCACGCCCTGATGATCGAAATGCGTGTTGAAGACATAGAACCGGGTGTCATCGCGACGATCCCGAACCTGCGCCCAGGTGACGATGCGCGGCAACGCCGCGTCCCAGCCCACCGAGCCGACCTCGTCCGGGGTTTCCGACAGCCAGAACGTGTCCCAGTGTTCGATGGTCAGGCGATCGCGTCGCACCAGTAGCGGCGAGAATTCCCCGGCCTCCATGCCGTCATCGCGACCGACACCGACAAATTCGTAGTCGGGCAACGCCGTCTTCAGGTCGTTCAACTGACCGACGAGCACTTCCTGCAGGCCGCCGACATCCGGCTGGTT
>CALBOV010000222.1 GCA_937896565.1 uncultured Salinisphaerales bacterium | reverse complement strand
GGATGCACCTGGATGATGCCGGCCAGATCCTCCAGCACGGCGCCCATTTCGATGGCCTGGACGAACGCGCCGGTCAGTTCCGAGACATGAGCACCGACCGCGTGCACGCCGAGAATCAGGTGATTGTCGGCCCGCGCGGTGACGCGGACGAAACCGCCGTCGCCGCCGGCTTCCATGGTCAGGGCCCGGCCGTTGGCGGCGAGCGGGAAGGTTCCGACCTTGATCTCGTGCCCGGCGGCCGTCGCTTCGTCCGGTGACAGTCCGGCACCGGCGATTTCCGGCTCGGTGAAGCACACGGCGGGAATCGCCGCGGGTTCGAACTTGCGGCGCTCACCGGCGATGATCTCCGCGACCATCTCGCCCTGGGCCGAGGCCTTGTGGGCCAGCATCGGTTCGCCGACGACATCGCCGATCGCCCAGACCTTGCGCATCGAGGTCTGACAACTGTCGTTGACCTTGATGAACGGCCCGTTCATGTCGACGACCAGCCGGTCCAACCCCCAGCCCTGCGTGTTCGGTTTGCGGCCGACGGTGACCAGCACCTTGTCGCAGTCCAGTGTCGTCTCGCCGTTCTCGGAATCCAGCTTGAGTTGCCCGCCGGCGTAGCCGACGGCCTTGGTCCTGAAGCGGACATCGACGCCGTGCTGGCGGCACCATTTCGCGACCGGCTTGACCAGATCGGCGTCGTAGGACGGCAGCATCCGGTCGGTGGCCTCGACGATGGTCACCTCGGCGCCCATCTTGCGGAAGGCGATGCCCAGTTCCATGCCGATGTATCCCGCG
Source organism: uncultured Salinisphaerales bacterium (assembly GCA_937896565.1). GTDB lineage: Bacteria > Pseudomonadota > Gammaproteobacteria > Nevskiales > OUC007 > Abyssibacter. Next base: position 25,111 of record CALBOV010000222.1, on the reverse strand, counting down.
CCGACGACGGCCAGATGCCTGGGCAATTCCGGTAGTGACAGCGCTTCGGTGGAACTGAGGATGTCGCCGCCGAAGGGTAGTCCGGGCACCTCCACCGGCACCGATCCGGTGGCGATGATCACGTGTTCGGCGGTGATGTGGGTGGTGGTGCCGTCGCCTTCGACGATGCAGCTCTTGCCGTCCTCGAAGCGTGCCCAGCCACCGACAACCTGCACGCGTGCCTTTTTCAGCAGCGCGCCGACGCCGCCAGTGAGCTTGTTGACGATGCCGTTCTTCCAGTGCACCGCGCCGCCGAGTTCGAAGCTCGGCGGTTCGGCCAGGCGGATGCCCAGCTCGCCGTCGCCGACATGTTTGGTCATGTCCGCGAACTTGCTCGCCGCGTGGATCAGCGCCTTGGACGGGATGCAGCCCCGAATCAGGCAGGTGCCGCCGAGCTGGCCGGCCTCGACCAGCACGGTCTTGAGGCCGAGCTGACCGGCGCGGATGGCGGCGACGTAACCGCCGGGCCCGCCACCGACGACGAGTACCTGTGTAGTCAGTGAATCACTCATGCCTCGCCCTCCATGAACAGGGTGGCAGGATGTTCCAGCAGGCCCTTGATGCGCTGGATCAGCGCGGCGGCGTCCCAGCCGTCGACGATGCGGTGATCGAAGCTGGACGACAGGTTCATGATCAGCCGCGGCACGAGCTGGCCGTTCACGTAGGTCGGCCGTTCCATGATCTTGTTGACGCCGATGATGGCGACCTCCGGAGCGTTGATGACGGGCGTGGAGGCGATTCCGCCCATGGCGCCCAGACTGGTGATGGTGATGGTCGAGCCGGACAGTTCCTCGCGACTGGCCTTGCCGCTGCGGGCGGCGTCCGCCAGGCGGCGGATGTCGCCGGCGATGTCCCACAGGCTCTTGGCCTCGGCATGCTGCATCACCGGCACGACCAGACCGCCCGGCGTCTGCGTGGCGACGCCGACATGCAGTGCGTCGTAGCGATGCAGGATGTCGGCATCGTCATCGAAGCGGGCGTTGACCTGCGGGTGATGGGGTACCGAGATGACCAGCGCCCGCGCCAGAAACGGCAGGATGGTCAGCTTGGACTGATCCTCGCGCCTGGTGGCATTGAGGTACTGGCGCAGCGATTCCAGTTCGGTGACGTCGACTTCCTCGACATAGGCGAAATGCGGAATCCGCTGCTTGGTCTGTTGCATCGCGGTGGCGATACGCCGGCGCAGGCCAATGATGCGGATGTCCTCGACGCCGGGCTTGGGCATGCGCTGCGTGCCCGCTGCCGCGCCGCCGGCATCGGCCTGGATGAAGGCATGCAGATCCTGCTGGGTAATGCGGCCGGCCGGACCGCTGCCCGGCACGAAGGCGAGCTGGATGCCGAGGGACTGCGCACGACGCCGTACCGCCGGCGAGGCCAGCGGCTTTTCGCCGGCCTTGCGAGGCAGGGCGCCGGACTGGCGGATGCTCGCCGCGCTGGCCGGTGCCGCCGGAGCAGGCGCGGGTTTCGCGACGGATTTCGGCTCCGGTTCTGGTGCGGGTGCAGGCGCGGTGGCCTCGGGTTTCGGTTCCGGCCTGGGCGCAGGAGCTGGCTCCGATGCCTCGGCCTCGTCGGTGTTGCCGTCGCCTTCGATCTCGATACGGATCAGCGGCCCGCCGACGGCAATCATCGAGCCGGCCTCGCCGCACAGTTCCTTGACCGTGCCGGCGACCGGCGATTCGATCTCCACCGCCGCCTTGTCGGTGAGCATGTCGACAATGCCCTGATCCTCGTCGACGGTGTCGCCAACGGCGATCTTCCATTCGGCGATTTCCGCCTCGGCGATGCCTTCCCCGATGTCCGGGAGCTTGAACGTGTAGATACCCATTACGCGTCCTCCATCACGCGAGTGAGTGCTTCACCGACTCGCTTGGGACCCGGGAAGTACTCCCACTCGAAGGCATGCGGGTAGGGCGTGTCCCAGCCGGTGACGCGGATGGGAGGGGCCTCCAGGTGATAGAAGCAATGCTCCTGAATCTCGGCGATCAGCTCGGCGCCGAAGCCGCTGGTGCGGGTCGCCTCGTGGACGATGACGCAGCGGCCGGTTTTCTGGACCGAGGCGACGATGCAGTCCAGGTCCAGCGGCAGCATGGTGCGCAGGTCGATGATCTCGCCGTCGACGCCGGTTTCCTTCACCGCCGTCTCGCAGACATGGACCATGGTGCCGTAGCAGATCACCGTCACGTCCGAGCCGGGGCGGACGATGTTCGCCTTGCCCAGCGGGATGGAGTAGTAGTCGTCCGGCACCTCGCCCATGGGGTGCTGCGTCCAGGGTTGCAGCGCGCGGTCGTGGTAGCCGTCGAACGGGCCGTTGTAGATGCGCTTGGGCTCGAAGAACAGCACGGGGTCGTCATCTTCGATGCATGAGATCAGCAGGCCCTTGGCGTCGTAGGGATTGGACGGCATCACCGTCTTCAGGCCCGAGACATGGGTGAAGATGCCTTCCGGGCTCTGGCTGTGGGTCTGGCCGCCGTAGATGCCGCCGCCACAGGGTGAGCGCACGGTGATCGGCGCCCAGAACTCGCCGGCCGAGCGGTAGCGCAGGCGCGCCGCCTCCGAGACGAGTTGGTCGAAGGCCGGGTAGATGTAATCGGCAAACTGGATCTCGGCGACCGGCCGCAGGCCGTTGGCGCCCATGCCGATCGCCATGCCGAGAATGCCGCCTTCGGCGATTGGAGTGTCGAAGCAGCGCTTGACGCCGTACTTCTCCTGCAGGCCGGCGGTGCAGCGAAACACGCCGCCGAAATAGCCGACATCCTCGCCGAAGATCAGCACGTTGGGATCGCGTTCCAGCATGTTGTCCAGGGCCGAGTTGATCGCCTGGATCATGTTCATGCGGCTCATACGCCGGCCTCCTGGCGCTGGCGGCGCAGGTGGGGCGGCAGTTCCTTGAACACGTCGTCGAACATGGTGGACGGGCTGCACGGGCGCACGCCCAGCGTGCCGTGGCTGGCGGCTTCCTTGAGGTCGCGCTTGACCTCATCCTCCAGTTCCTGGTGCAGCGCCTCGTGCTGTTCCTCGGACCATTCGCCGAGCTTGATCAGGTGCTGCTTGAGGCGGTCAATCGGATCGCCCAGTGGCCATACGGTGAACTCGTCCTTTGGGCGGTAACCGGAGGGGTCATCGCTCGTGGAATGGGCCGCGGCGCGGTAGGTGTAAAGCTCGATCAGCGTCGGGCCGTTGTTGGAGCGGGCGCGATCGGCGGCCCACTTGGTGACCGCGTACACGGCCAGGAAATCATTGCCGTCGACGCGAATGCCCGGCAGGCCGTAACCCAGCGCACGGGCGGCGAAGGTCGACTGCTCGCCACCGGCGATGCCGGAGAAGCTGGAGATCGCATATTGGTTGTTGGTGACGTTGAGCACTACCGGCGCCTGGTACACGGCGGCGAAGGTCAGCGCGTGGTGGAAGTCGCCTTCGGCGGTCGTGCCTTCGCCCACCCAGGCGGCGGCGATCTTCGAATCGTTCTTGTACGCCGAGGCCATGGCCCAGCCCACCGCCTGCGGGAACTGCGTGCCGAGGTTGCCGGAGATGGAGAAGAAGTTGGCGCCCTTGACCGAGTACAGCACCGGCAACTGCTTGCCCTGGAGCCGGTCCTTGGGGTTGTTGAAGATTTGGCACATTAGATCGACCAGCGGCCAGTCACGTGCCACCAGCATCGACTGCTGGCGGTAACTGGGGAACAGCATGTCGTCCGGGCGCAGCGCCATCGCCTGGGCGACCCCGCAGGCCTCCTCGCCGGTGCACTTCATGTAGAACGAGGTCTTGCCCTGACGCTGCTGCCGCAGCATGCGATCGTCGAAGGCACGGGTGCGCATCATGTAGGTCAGACCCTTGCGCAGCGTGTCGGCATCCAGCTTCGGGTCCCAGTCGCCGACCGCGCCGTGGTCGTCGTCCAGCACGCGGACCATGCCCAGCGCGTAGTCCCACATCTTGTCGTCGGGTTCGTCCAGCGGCGGCTTGGGCAGCGTGCCGGCGGGCGGCACCTTGATCATGCTCGCATCGGGGTCCATGCCCGGACGCGTCGTCGGTTCCGGCAGGTGAAGCCGGAGCGTCTCGTCAGCCATTGATTGTCTCCTCGTTCCGCCGGCATGCCCGCGGAGCGGTTTTAAGGTTCATGCGTCTCTTGCGGAGCGCACGCTATACGGACGGCAGTGTACTGCCTCGTTGGCGGCCGTAGCATCTACCGCAACGGGATAGCCCCTGATCGAGCGGGGGCGGGCGGTTGTCGATTCCCCGTCGGCGGACGTAGTACCTTTCCTGGCGATCGGGCCCGGGAGACGGGTCCAAAATGACAAGGGGGAGACATGCAGAATCAGATCGGCCGCGCGTTCGCGGCCATCGTCCTGGCAGGTGGATTGGCGGCCTGCGGTCACGAGGAACTGCCCGCTGCCGAAGGCGCGGATGCGGATGGGTTTTCGCCGGCGACGGTGACCACACAGGCGGCGAACGCCGCGGTGCCGATGCCGGACGATTATCTCGACGGCGAGGATGCGGCGCGGCGTGGTCTGATCGCCGAAACCGATCTCGTCGTCACGCGCGAGGACGGCCGACGGGTCTGGGACATTCCGTCCTACGACTTCATCGAAGGCGAGGCACCGCCCACGGTGCATCCGGGTCTGTGGCGTCAGGCCAGCCTGCACAGCGTCGCCGCGCTGTTCGAGGTGGTGCCGGGCATTTACCAGCTACGCGGCTTCGATCTGGCGAACATGACGCTGGTCCGCGGCAAGGCCGGCTGGATCGTCATCGATCCGTTGACGAACAAGCAGACCGCCGAGGCCGCGTGGGCGTTCGCGATGGATCATCTCGAAACGCTTCCGATCACCGCGGTGATCTTCACCCACAGCCATGTCGATCATTTCGGCGGCGTCCACGGCATTGCCGATGCGCTGGCTGATGATGCGCAGATCGTCGCGCCGGTCGGCTTCACCGCCGAGGCAACCAGCGAGAACGTGCTGGCCGGCCCGGCAATGCAGCGACGAGCCGGTTACATGTACGGGCGCAATCTGCCGCGCTCACCGCGAGGCCATGTGGATACGGGGCTGGGCAAGACACCAGCGTTCGATGGGCAGATCGGCATTCTGGAGCCAACGCTGATCGTCGATCACACCGGCCAGACGGAGATGCTGGACGGGGTCGAGTTCGTGTTCCAGAACGCCGCGGGTTCCGAGGCGCCGGCCGAGCTGACGGCCTATCTGCCGGCGACCAAGGCGTTCCTGGGCGCGGAGATCGCCTCGCGCACGCTGCACAATCTGTACACGCTGCGCGGCGCCAAGGTTCGGGACGCGCTGCGCTGGAGCGACTACATCGAGCAGGCACGGACATTGTTCGAGGATGCCGAGGTGTTCGTCGGCCAGCACCACTGGCCGGTGTGGGGACGCGAACGGGTTCAGCGATTCCTGACCGAGCAGCGCGACACCTACAAGTACATTCACGATCAGACGCTGCGAATGGCCAATAACGGCATGACGCCGAGCGAGATCGCCGAGGCCATCGAACTGCCGACGTCGTTGCGTCGCGGTTATCACAACCGCGATTACTACGGCACGCTGCGGCACAACAGCCGCGCGGTCTACCAGTTCTATTTCGGCTGGTTCGACGGCAATCCGGCGCATCTCAATCCGCTGCCGCCGGAGCAGGCGGGCAAGCGCTATGTCGAGCTGGCCGGTGGTCCCGCCGCGCTGGTAGAGCATGCGCAAACCGCTTTCGACGCCGGCGACTATCGCTGGGCGGCCGAACTGCTGGACCATCTGGTGTTCAGTGGGCAGGCCGACACGGATGCCAGGGCGCTGCTGGCCAGCACCTACGATCAGCTTGGCTACCAGGCCGAATCCGGCCCATGGCGCGACTTCTACCTGTCTGGTGCCTACGAACTGCGTCACGGCATGCCGGAGCGGGTGATGAACATGGCCGATACCGCGGGATTGCTGCGCCACATCGCGGTGCCGGTGATCCTCGATTCGATGGCCGCGCGCCTGAACGGGCCCAAGGCCGAGGACACCGAGCTAAGTCTGATCCTGAGCCTGCCGGAGCTCGACGAATCCCATTACCTGTGGATCGAGAACGCGGTGCTGCATCACCGGGCATCGACGTCGGATGACGAGGCGGACGTGTCACTGACGGTCTCGCAGGACCTGTTCGTCGACATCCTGACCCAGCAGGTCTCGCTTGGCGACCTGATTGGCGGGGATGGTCTTCAGGTCGACGGCAGCCGGCTGAAACTGATCAAGTTCTTCTCGCTGCTGGACAAGCCGGACGGCGTGTTCGCGATCGTCGAACCGTAAACATCGAGCTCATTCAGGGTGCCGAAGGCGGCAGCAAATCTGTTAGTCTTCGCGCCCGCTCCCCGGTTGGGGAGTGCGCCGGCCCGCTCGGGCCGGACCCGATGGTGGGCCGCATCGGTTCCCCCGCGGCGAATTGTCGTAAACCCCGCCAGGCCCGGAAGGGAGCAACGGTAGCGATGGATTCGGGCGCCGGGGTGTCGCTGGTGCGGTCCGCCGCCTTTTTCGGGCGAATCCTCGAGTCGGTTCCATCCGGTCCGCCGCGTCCCGCGGCTGAATCTGCGACAATCCGGATCATCCAGTCGGCACGATTTTCCGCATGACCTATCAGGCACTGGCGCGCAAGTGGCGCCCACGCACATTCGATGAGGTTGCAGGTCAGCAGCACGTCGTCCAGGCGCTGAGCAACGCGCTCGCCCAGCAGCGCATTCACCACGCGATGCTGTTCTCCGGCACGCGCGGCGTCGGCAAGACCACGCTCGGACGCATCATCGCCAAATGCCTGAACTGCGAGACCGGGATCACCGCGACGCCCTGCGGGACCTGTAGTGCCTGCGAGCAGATCGACCAGGGGCGGTTCGTCGACCTGATCGAGATCGATGCGGCCTCGCGCACCAAGGTCGATGACACCCGTGAACTGCTCGACAACGTGCAGTACGCGCCGACTCGTGGCCGCTACAAGGTGTACCTGATCGACGAGGTGCACATGCTGTCCAAGCATTCCTTCAATGCGTTGCTGAAGACGCTGGAGGAACCGCCGCCCCATGTGCGCTTTCTGCTCGCGACCACCGATCCGCAGAAACTGCCGATCACGATTCTCTCGCGCTGTCTGCAGTTCAACCTCAAGCGCCTGCCGCCGACGCTGATCCGCGAACGCTTGGCCAGCATCCTCGAGCAGGAGGGCGTCGAGGCGGAAACCGACGCCTTGCAGGCCCTGGCCATCGCCGCCGACGGCAGCATGCGTGATTCGCTAAGCCTCACCGATCAGGCCATCGCATTCGCCGGCGGCAAGCTGACGTTGCAATCGGTCGAGGACATGCTCGGCGCGGTCGGTTCGCAGGACGTGCTCGCGGTGATCGACGTGGTGAACCAGGCCGATCCCGACGCGATGGCCGCGCTGCTGCGCAAGCTGGACGAACAGGCGCCGGACTTTGACGGTCTGCTGGCGCAAATGGCCTCGGCCCTGCAGCAGATCGCGGTGGCGCAGTTGGTGCCGGCGTATTCCAACGAGGCGTCGGTCTTCGACCGCGACAAGCTCCAGACACTGGCCGATGCCGTGTCGCCGGAAGATGTGCAGCTGTTCTATCAGATCATCATGCAAGGTCGCAGGGACCTGCCCGTGGCACCGGACCCGCGCGCCGGTTTCGAGATGACGCTGCTGAAGATGATGGCGTTCCGCCCGGCCGGAGAGGGTTCCGGAGGGCAGGCGCAGGCCAGGTCTCGCGAGGGCCGCAAGGAAACCGCGGAACCCGAGCCCGCCGTCGTCGCCGAACCGGCGGTGGCTCGGCCGGCGCCCGTCGCGGAGCCGGCCAGGCGCGCCGTGCAGCCCGTCGCACCGCCATCACCGGTAGAGGAAGCGCCGGAGGCGGCACCGCGGCCCCCGATCGGGCGGCTGGATTCCCCCGAACAGTGGCCCGAGTTCATCCGTGGGCTGGAGGTGGACGGCATCGCCGCGCAGCTCGCGCGTCGGTCCGAATGCATCAGCGTGACGCCCGAACGGATCACGCTGCGCCTGCCCGAGGCCATGGCCCGGTTCAACCGGCCGCTGACGCTGGAACGGCTGCGTGATGTGCTGCGCGAGGCGCTGGCGGCTCCCGAGCTGGATTTGCGCGTGGAGACCGGCGACACCACCGGGCCGACACTGGCGAGCATCGAATCCGAGGAGGCCGCGGCCCGCCAGGCGGACGCCGAAGCGGCGCTGGCCAATGACGACAACATCCACGAGTTCGAGCGTCGTTTTGGCGCCAGCATTCGCGAGGGCAGCATCCGTCCGCTGGATGCGCCTGTGACACAATCCGACCCCACGATTCACTGACAACACAAAGACCATGTCCCAGATGAAAGGAGCACTCGGCAATCTCATGCGACAGGCGCAGGAGATGCAGTCGAAAATGCAGCAGAAGCAGCAGGAACTGGCCGAGCGGGAAACCGAAGGGCAGTCCGGCGCCGGCATGGTCAAGGTCGTGATGAACGGCCGTCACGAGGTCAAGCGCGTCACCATTGACCCGTCGGTGCTTGAGGAAGACAAGGAATTTCTCGAGGACCTGGTGGCCGCCGCGGTGAACGATGCCGTGGCCCGGGTCGAGGAAGAGAACAAGTCGGCGATGTCCGAGCTCACCTCCGGGCTGAACCTGCCGCCCGGCATGAATCTGCCGTTCTGATCGATCGCGCTCTGTGATCTATCCCGCCCGTCTGCAGGCGTTGATCGACGCATTGCGGGCCTTGCCCGGTGTCGGCCCGAAATCAGCGCAGCGCATGGCGTTTCAGTTGCTGGAGCATGATCGTCCGGCCGCCCGGATGCTGGCCGAGACGCTGGGCGCCGCGCTGGACGGACTGCGACGTTGCAACGACTGCCGGATGTTCAGCGAGGCCGATCTGTGTCCGATCTGCGCGTCGGCGCGGCGTGACCGTTCCAGCATGTGCGTCGTGGAATCACCGGCCGACCTGGTCGCGGTGGAGCAGGGCGCCGACTACAACGGCCTGTATTTCGTGTTGCATGGCCGGCTGTCGCCACTGGACGGCATCGGACCGGACGAGATCGGCCTGCCGCGTCTGGCCGAACGCCTGGCCGAACCGGAACTCAAGGAAGTGATTATCGCCACGGGCTCCACCGTGGAAGGTGAGGCCACGTCGCATTATGTCGGTGAGCTGGCACGTGCGGCCGGTGTCGCGGTCAGCCGTATCGCCCAGGGTGTGCCGATGGGGGGCGAGCTGGAATACGTCGACGCCGGGACGCTGTCCCACGCCTTCCGGGGGCGTCAGACGATCTGACCTGCCGGGCGCCGGCGGTCAGCCGTCGACCAGCGCGTCCACCTTGGCGGCGCAGATGAAGTCGTTTTCCGTCAGACCATCGGCGGCATGCGTGGCCCACAGGATCGAGGCGGTGTTGTAGCCGAAGCTGATGTCCGGGTGATGGTTCTCGCTGATCGCGATCCAGGCCACGGCGTTCACGAAGCCGGTGGTCTTGGCGTAGCCCTTGAAGCGGAACTCGGCGCGTATCGCCTGACCATCGTTGACGACTTCCCACCGCTCGCTGACCTGGGCCAGGTGCGCCTTCACGGCGTCGGCATCCATGGCCGGGGTATCACCTTCGCAAGGCACGCAGCGTCTCTGGGCGAGTTCCGAAGTCATTGGTCAGCTCCACGTCAGCGGGAAAGGTGGGCGACCGTACAGAACTCCCTGGCGCTGCGTCCAGTCTCACGCGCGGGCCGGCGCACCACGCAAAACATCCGGGTTAGACTCGAGCCATGAGCATTCATCCCGACAACCTGATCTGGATCGACCTGGAAATGACGGGGCTGGATCCGGATGCCCACGTGATCATCGAGATCGCGACCATCGTGACGGACGCTCAGCTCAACATTCTGGAAGAGGGCCCCTCGCTCGCGATCGCCCAGCCCGAACAGGAGCTGGAGAAGATGGACGAGTGGTGCACGCGGCAGCACAACGCCTCCGGCCTGGTCGACCGCATTCGCAACGACAGCGTTTCCATCGAGGTCGCCGAGGCCGCGACGCTGGACTTTCTGGCGCGCTGGGTGCCGGCGGGCGCGTCACCGATGTGCGGCAACAGTATCTGCCAGGACCGGCGATTCCTCGTGCGCGGGATGCCGGACCTCGCCGGGTATTTCCACTACCGCAACCTGGATGTCAGCACGCTGAAGGAGCTGGCCCGTCGCTGGGCTCCGGAGGTGGCTGGAGGTTTCGTCAAGGAGTCCGAGCATCTGGCGCTGGCCGACATCCGGGATTCGATCAACGAACTGCGCTATTACCGCAACACCCTGTTCGCGCTGGATTATCGCGAGACGATTTCGGGATAGGAGGCGAGCGATGAACTGGACTGCCATTGTTGTCACCGGTCTGGTCAGCGCCATCATCACGCTGATCGTGATGTGGCTGGTCTACGAGCTCGCACTCAAGCCCCGTCTGCAACGGCAGGCCGACCGGATGGCCGACGAGCTGGAAGCGCGTGTGCGTGCGGGTGTGCTGTCCGCGGGCGAGGAGTTGCTGCCGAAATTTCGCGAGCAGGTCGCCGCCGGTTTCAAGGATGCCCTGGCGGCGGCGGCGCGGGGCGAACATGTCGAGGAGTCGGTGCGCGCAATGGCGCGCAGCGGGGCCGAATTGCTGGAAGATGGTCTGGGGGCGCTGTTCGGCAAACGGCGGTGACGCGAGACCGGGCCGGCTTCAGATTTTCCTGAACAGTTCCACCAGCACCGGCTGCTTGGTGTAGGCGCGCATCATCGTGCGGGCGAGTACGCCGAGGGTCTGATACACCTCGCTGGTGGTGTGCGCGCGCATCGGCAGCACGATGGCTTCCATCACCGAGATCATTGCCCGGGCCATGTCGACCAGATCATCGGCGAGATCCAGCACCTGCTGTTCGACGGCCTTGCGCAGCATCTCTTCGAGGATGCCCGCGGTGCGCTCTTCGAAGGCGCGATGGACGGCGTCGATTTCTTTCAGATTCGAACGACTGCTGCGCAGCCAGTAGCCCGCCACGCCGTGATGCAGGGCCTCGTCCTGGACCAGGCTGGCGATGCCGTGAAAGAAGAGCATCATCTGCTGGATCGGGTCGGATTCGGCCTGGACGGGGTGGAAGATGTGCTGGTCGAAATAACCATGCAGACGTTGCAGGCAATCGATGTACAGCGCGTCCTTGCCCTGGAAGTGCCAGTACATCGCCCCCTTGGAGAGATTGGCCGCCTTGGCGATGTCGCCGATGGAGACGCCGTCATATCCGTAGACGCCGAACAGCTGAAAGGCCTCAGTGCGGATTGTGTCCAACGTGGCGGCCTGATCGGCAGCCGATTTGCGTGCCATGTTGCGAAAATTTCCGTTTGTCTGGACGGCGGGGCGGGAAAGGGCCGCCGATTCAATATTTCGGGAAATGTAACATGGTGACCATGGAGCCATTTCCCGACGACATCCGAGCGGCCATCGAGGCCGCGGCGGAGATGCTGCGCGGTGCCCGCAGGGTGCTGGCGATCACCGGTGCCGGGATTTCGGCGGAGTCAGGGCTGCCGACCTATCGCGGTGTTGGCGGGCTGTACGAGGACAGTGAAGGGGAGGACGGGATTCCGATCGAGGTCGCACTGTCCGGCGAATGGTTCCGGACCGATCCGGCGAGGACATGGAAACATCTGCGCCAGATCGAGGCGGCCTGCCGGGGGGCGACTCCGAACGCCGGGCATGCGGTGCTGGCGCGCTGGCAGCGCCGTTTCGACATCACCGTGCTGACCCAGAATATCGATGGTTTTCATCGGGCGGCGGGTTCGGATGACGTGATCGAGATGCACGGCAACTTTCACCATCTGTATTGCACAAGCTGCCCGTGGCGGCTCGATGTCGAATCCTACGCGGACATTGATCGGAATCTTCCGTGCTGTCCGGATTGCGGTGACGTGATCCGTCCGAACGTGGTGCTCTTCGGTGAAATGCTGCCGACGACCGCGCTGGACCGCTATGACCGGGTCATGGCATCAACGCCGGACGTGGTGCTGAGCATCGGCACGACCAGCGTGTTTCCGTACATCGCGGCACCGGTGCACTGGTGTCGCCAGTGGGGTGGGCGAAGTATCGAGATCAATCCGGGGCGTACGGACGTGTCCGCTGCGGTGGATGTCCGCATCCCCGCACCGGCCGCGATGGCGCTTCAGGCCATCGACAAACGCCTCAACTCGACGTGCTGACCGGTTCGTTGACGGTCTGGCCCGGCTTCACGCCCTTGCCGTCGTTTGGCAGGACCACCGTGGGGCCGATATTCCGCTTCACTTCGCGGGCGTCGAACACGTAGGCGTCGTCCTTTTCCGGGCGCGACTTGAGCATCTTGAACTGGGCGCCGGCCTCGAAGCGGGTGCTGCCCTTGACCGTGCTGATGCGCGTTCCGAAGATCAGCGGGTAACTGTAGATGCCATGGCCGCCGGAGACGACGACGGTTTCGTCGTCCTCGATCTCGTCGACTTGCTCGTCGAGCATGCGGAAGTAGGTGAAACCGTTTGCCAGCGTCAGCTCGGCGGCCCGGAACAGCAGGTAGTTCTGGACCGTATCCCGTTCCGTGACATCGTTGCCGGCGAATCGCACCCGATAGCGGTCGGCTTCCAGGCGCTGCTCGGAGTATCCGTAACGTGTGTCGCCCTTTGCCTTGTAGGGCGTCGGTTGCAGTGCACAGGCACCCAGTGCAAGCGTTACGATAGCGACAGCGGCAATTTGTTTGATCATGTTCGACTTCATTGCGTCGGTTCTTGGCCTTGGACCGAATAGATGAATTCTAGTTCGACCAGAAACCTCTGGGGGTATGTTTATGTTGATTCGATCATTGCTCGATGTGCAGATGCACTCAATCGCCCGTGTGACGCTGATCACGTTGCTGGGATTCACCGTCAGCATCGCACAGGCTCAGGATGCTGATGACAGCATCGGACGTGACGACACGCCGTTCTACAGCGGTACCGCGTTCATCTCGGTGGACCCCGATCTCGACAACCTGGATTCCGCATTCGGTCTGGCGCAGACCATCGGCATCCGGATTCCGGGCATCTCCTGGATCGGCTTCGAGCTGGATCTGGGGTTCACGCTGTTCGGGGGCGAAAACGATGGTGGCCGGACAATCCCCGCGGGTGGGGATGACTGCCCCGCGCTGCAAAACCCGTTTGGCTGCGAACAGCCCGGATCCACGGCCTCCAATGATGACTTTCAGGCCATCACCTACGGTCTGTACACCGCATTCCGCACGCCGGGACGGTTATATGCCGGAACGCGGCTGGGCTTTGGCGGCATGAACACCAATATCGAGGAGCTGGAAGAGGACAGCGACGGTTTCGTCTATACGCTGCAGGCCGGGTACCGCTGGAGCAAGGCGACGCACAACATGGTTCAGCTCGAATACCTCGAATTCCAGAACGATGCGAAGTACATTTCAATCTCCGCGTTCTACGCCTTCGATGCATTCTGATCCGTGACCGCCTTCGAGCTCCCGACATCCGGACAGGGTCTGCCGCCCTTCGAGGGGCGGCAGCGGGAGCGTGTGCGGATCAGCCTTACGCCGCTGATCGATGTGGTGTTCATCCTGCTCGTGTTCTTCATGCTGGCGTCCAGCTATGTCGAATGGGGCGCGATCAACCTGATGTCCGGCAGCGATCTGGCGTCGGACACCGGCAATCGGCCCACGCTGACCCTGTCGCTGGGGCCGGATGGCGTGCTGCGGGATTCGGCCGGCGTGCCGCTGCATGAGGGCGAGCGTCTGCTGGATGCCGTCATGGCTCGGCTGGACGGTCAGCGCGGGCCGGTCGTCGTCGCGCCGGGTGAGTCCGTGTCGTTGCAGACCGTCGTGTCCGCGCTGGACACGCTGACCCTGGCCGGCGTTACGCCGTTGTCGATGGCGCGTGAGGAATCGCTCGAGGAGAGCGCCACGCCCTGACCGGCGGCCTACCGGCCGCTGTTCCACCATCACTGCTTCCTTTGTTGGCCAGCGTTTGTCTGGTCACCGAAGACAGGGTTTGTGTCCGGCCATATACTGTTTAAATAAACAGTAACCGTGTAGCGCAAGTAGATCAGTGCTTCCCTGGCGATGTCGGATTCAGCGACCAACTCCTTGAACGCTCTGCTTCAGGCCGAGCCACGCCTCTGGCGTGCCCGGGATGCGCGTGCCCGCCAGACCGCGGTGCGCCCCACGGGGCATGCCCGGCTTGATACGGCCTTGCCCGGCGGCGGCTGGCCCGAGGCCGGCATGATCGAGGTGGTCGTGGAAGCCCGGCAGCCACCTCCACTGCATCCGTTCCTGCCGGCGATGGCCGATTGCACGCGGGCGGGTCAGCGTATCGTGCTGGTCGATGCGCCAGCCGATCTCGTGCCCTTCACGCCGGCCTGGCAGCAGGCGGGCATCAATCCGGACGGCTTGCTGCTGGTGCGCTCCGATGACCGGGCCAATGCGTGGTGGGTGATCGAGACCGCGCTGCGTAGCGAGGCCTGCGGCCTAGTCCTGGCCTGGCCCTGCACCCATGGCAGGCAGGTGGATGTCGCCGCCATGCGTCGCTGGCAGGTCGCGGCGGCCGCCGGGCGATGTCTGGGCGTGCTGTTCACGCCGGCGCGACGACGAGCTCACGCACCCAATGTCCATCTGCGTCTGCATGTCCAGGGCGATCGCCTCCGGGTGCTCAAGGCGCGCGGCAGTCATCAGTGCCCGGTGGTCAGCCTGTGAACACGGCTACCCAGATTGACTGGCTGGATCATGAATGCGGGGCCGTGCCCGGGAAGCAGGGGCCGGAGCCGCCGGTTGCGCGCTCGGCGGCGCGCGCCGAGGCGCTGTGGCTTTGTCTGTACCTGACCGATCTGCCGCTGGAGGTCCAGGCCGGTTACGAACCGGACGAGCCGATGGTGGTGACCGAAGTCACGGGCCAGCGGATCGAGGTGATCGCGGTATCCGCCGTCGCACGGCATGCCGGTATCGAGCCGGGCATGTCTCAGGCCGCGGCGCAGGCGCTGTGTCCCGAGGTGCGCCTGGAGGTGCGCGACCAGGCCGCGGAATCCCGGCGTCTGGACCGGCTGGCCGGGTGGGCCAGTCGCTGGACGTCCTGGGTGTCGGTGGCACCGCCGAACAGTCTGCTGCTGGAGGTGGGCGGCAGCCGTCATCTGTTCGGTGGGCTGGACGAGATACAGCGTGCGGTCATGGCCGGTCTGGGTGGGCATGGTCACCACGTCCGTACAGCCATCGCCCGTTCGGCCCGGGCGGCGTCCTGGCTGGCACCCTGGCAGTCCGGAATCGTCGCGTCGGATGACGACAGGACCCGACAGGGCGTGGCCGCGTTGCCGATCGAGGCACTGGGATTGCCGCCGACGCGACAGGCGCGGTTGCGCCGGGCGGGTCTGAACACGCTGGGAGCGCTGATGCGTCTGCCTCGCGATGGCCTGGCCCGGCGTTACGGTCAGGCGATCGTCCGGCAACTGGACGAGGCCCTGGGGCAGCGTCCGGAGGCGGTGCCACGCTTTGCCGCGCCACGGCGTTTCACCGCCGAGGTGGACATGCCGATGCCGGAATCGGCCACGCCGCGTCTGCTGGCCGCGGCCGGGCATCTGACCGACCAGCTGGTCCGCTATCTGCGGGCGCATGATGCGGCCGTCGACCGCCTGCGTCTGCGCCTGTTTCACGAGGAGCGGCCGGCCAGCACGCTGACGGTGGGACTGGCGATGGCGGGGCGGGACGATCGGCGCTTCGTCCGTCTGCTGGGGGAACACCTGGATCGGTTCGAACTGCCCGCGCCGGTCGTGGGGCTGCGGCTGGAGGCGCCGCATGTGCTGCCGCTGTCCGCCGGTACACAGGACTGGCTGGATCCCGCCGGCGCGGATGACTGGCTGGCCACGGTGGAACGCTGGCAGGCCCGGCTGGGTGCTCAGGCCGTGCTGGCGCTGGGCAGTCGGGCCGATCATCGACCGGAACAGGCCTGGCAACTGGGTCAGCCGGGCCAGGTCGATTGTTGCGACCGGCCGCCGGCCGCGCCGCGCCCCGTCTGGCTGCTGCGCGAACCGCAGGCGCTGATCGTCCGCGAGCAGCGGCCGACCTACAACGGACCGCTGGACACCGAAACCGGGCCCGAGCGGATCGAGCAGGGCTGGTGGGACACGGCCGGATCGGGCGGTGACATCAGCCGTGATTATTACGTCATGCGCGATCGCTTCGGCACCCGCCTGTGGGTGTTCCAGGATCGCCAGCGGCTGGGCTGGTGGCTACACGGGTATTTCGCATGAGCGCGGCGGAAGTCGGTTATGCCGAGTTGCATTGCCTGAGCAATTTCAGCTTTCTGCGCGGGGCCTCCCAGCCCGCTGAACTGGTGGATCGTGCCGCGGATCAGGGCTATGCCGCGCTGGCGCTGACCGATGAATGCTCGGTGGCCGGTGTGGTCCGGGCGCACGAGCAGGCCAAGGTGCGCGGCCTGCATCTGATCATTGGCGCCGAGTTCACGCTGGAGGAGGGGCCGAAGATCGTCCTGCTGGCGACGGATCGCGCGGCCTACGGGCGCCTGTGCCGCCTGATTACGCTGGCGCGCGGCCGGCGTTCCAAGGGGGACTATGCCCTGCATCTGAATGACCTGATCGATCAGCCGCTGGAGGGCTGTCTGCTGCTGTGGATCGACGGGGACGATGCCGCGCTGGCGGCGGTCACGACCGTGTTCACCGATCGTCTTTGGCTGGTCGCCGAACTGTTCGCCAGCGCTGATCGCCAGCGTCGGCAGGCCGCGTTGCAGGCGCGCGCCGAGGCATTCGGATTGCCTGTCGTCGCCTGCGGGGACGTGCACATGCATGCCCGCGGTCGCCGGGCATTGCAGGACACGCTGACCGCGATTCGCCTCGGCAAACCGATCTCCGAACTGGGGTATGCGCTGTTCCCGAACGGGGAACGGCATCTGCGCTCGTTGGCTGCGCTGCGCGCGATTTATCCGGCGGTGTGGCTGGAGGCGTCGGTGCGGATCGCCCGACGCTGCCGTTTTGTACTCACGGAGCTGCGCTACGAGTATCCGCACGAGCTGATTCCGGACGGATACACGCCCTCGTCGTGGTTGCGCGAGCTGACGGAACGGGGCGCGCGTCGCCACTACTCCGGAGGCGTGCCGTCGAATGTCCGTCGCAATATCGAACATGAACTGGGGCTGATCGCTGAACTCGAGTACGAGTTCTTTTTTCTCACCGTCGAGGACATCGTGCGCTGGGCGCGCGGGCAGGACATCCTGTGCCAGGGCCGAGGCTCGGCCGCCAATTCCACGGTTTGTTACTGCCTGGGGATCACCGCGGTCAATCCGGCCGAGCAGAGTCTGCTGTTCGAGCGCTTCGTCTCACGCGATCGCAACGAACCGCCGGACATCGATGTCGATTTCGAACATCAGCGGCGTGAGGAGGTGATCCAGTACATCTATCGCAAATACGGGCGCGACCGGGCGGCGCTGGCGGCGACGGTCATCGCCTACCGGCCCAAGTCGGCGATCCGCGATGTTGGCAAGGCGCTGGGCATGTCGCTGGATCAGGTCGATGCGTTGTCGAAGTCGCTGGCCTGGTGGGACAACGCCGAGACCTTCGACGAGCGGATTCTCGAGATCGGCCTGGACCCGCGCTCGCCGGTGATCCGGCGCTTGTTCGTGCTGGTGGGGCAACTGGTGGGGTTTCCCCGCCACCTGTCTCAGCATGTCGGCGGATTCGTCATCAGCCAGGGGCCGGTGCATGCGCTGTGTCCGATCGAGCCGGCGACCATGGACAACCGCAGCGTGATCCAGTGGGACAAGGACGACCTGGAAAGCCTGGGCATGCTCAAGGTCGACGTGCTGGCGCTGGGCATGCTGACCGCGATCCGCAAATGCTTTGACCTGATCCGGCGCTGGGACGGGTGCGAACTGACACTGGCGGCGATTCCCCGCGACGACCCGGAGACTTACGAGGCGATCCAGCAGGCGGACACCATCGGCGTGTTCCAGATCGAATCCCGGGCACAGATGAGCATGCTGCCCCGGCTCCGGCCGGAGAATCTCTACGACCTGACGATTCAGGTCGCGATCGTGCGACCCGGCCCGATCCAGGGCGACATGGTGCATCCCTATCTGAACCGGCGATCCGGCAAGGAGCCGGTGACCTATCCGAGCGATGCCGTGAAGGGCGTGCTGAAACGCACCTTGGGCGTGCCGATCTTTCAGGAGCAGGTGATGCAGCTTGCGATGGTCGCCGCCGGATTCACGGCCGAGGAGGCCGATCAGCTGCGCCGGGCGATGGCCGCCTGGAAGCGCAAGGGCGGGCTGGAGCCGTTCGAGGTCAAGCTCAAGGCCGGCATGGCGGAGCGTGGTTACGAGCCCGAGTACGCCGAGAGAATCTTCAGCCAGATCAAGGGCTTCGGAGACTATGGTTTTCCCGAGTCTCATGCCGCGAGCTTCGCGCTGCTGGCCTACGCCTCCGCCTGGCTCAAGTGTCACTATCCGGCCGCCTTCACTGCCGCGTTGCTCAACAGTCTGCCCATGGGGTTTTACGCGCCGGCGCAATTGATCGCCGACGCCCGCCGCCATGGCGTCGAGGTGAGGCCGGTGGACGTGCTGCATTCGGAGGTGGAATCGAGCCTGGAGCGCCGGGCCGACGGGGAGGCGGTAATCCGTCTGGGATTCGACCGGATCAAGGGGATGGATCTGGAGGTTGCCGAGCGTATCGCCGACTGGAGAAAAGCCTTGCCCGAAGGTAGGCGGGGAACAGCGTCATTGAAGCGGCGATTGATTCGTGACACCGGTATTTCCCGTGAACAGATGGAGGTGCTTGCGGCAGCCGGCGCCCTGCGAGGCCTGTCCGGTCATCGCCACCAGGCGTTCTGGGATGCGGCGGGTGTCGAGACGGCCATGCCCGTGCTGGGTCGGCCGCAGTTTTCGGAAGGCGTTCCCCTGCTGACGACGCCGACGGAAGGGCAGGATATCGTCGCCGACTATTCCAGCCTGCGCCTGACGCTGGGACGCCATCCGCTGGCGCTGCTGCGACCGCGGCTGGATGCCTGTGGTGTCACGTCCTCCGATCGCCTGCGTCCGATGAAGACCGGCACGCCGGTTCTTGTCGGAGGCCTGGTCATCGGTCGACAGCGCCCCGGTTCGGCCTCCGGCGTGATCTTCATGACTCTGGAAGACGAGGCCGGCCTGGTCAATCTGGTGATCTGGCCCAAGGTGCTGGAGCGCTTCCGCCGGATGGTGCTGCATGCGCAGCTGCCGCTGATTCGCGGCCATGTGCAGAACGAGGACGACGTGTTGCACGTGATCGCACGCGAGTTCACCGATCGTTCGGAGTGGCTGGGGCGGCTGTCGGTCGCCTCCCGTGATTTTCACTGACTGGCCCGGCCGGACCCGTCACCGTTATGATGCCGACAGACGTCTGACGGGCGAGGGCCGCCAACCATGATGGAGTGGGAGCACACGCGCCGGCTGGCGCTGACCGACGATCATCTGCTGCCGCTGATCAACGTCGTGTTCCTGCTGCTGATCTTCTTCATGCTCGTCGGCGCCATCGCCGTACCCGAGCGTCTGGACGTGCTGCCGCCGTCATCTGTCTCGGCATTCCAGCCCAACGACGTCGGGCTGGAACTGGTCATCGATCAGAAAGGTGATGTGCTGGTCGACGATGAAATCGTGACCATGGAACGCCTCGTCAGCCGCCTGTCCGGCGAGAACGCGCCGGATCGCGTGCGCCTGAAGGCGGATGCCAACCTCAGCGCGACCGGCGTGCTCGACGTGCTCGACATCCTGCGGGATGCCGGTGTCGCGCATGTGCAGCTGGTGACAGTCGCCAAGCGCTGATCGATCAGTCCCGCCCGGGTTTCAGAGAATCGTCGGGTTCGGCGCGTCGCCGTAGACTTCCTTGGGGTCGAAGCTCTTTTCCGACTCTTCGAAGTGCAGCGCGCTGCTGTTCTCACCGATCGGGATGGACCGGTAGAAGCAGGAGCGGTAGCCGACATGGCAGGACGCCTCGCCGGGGATGTCGACACGCAGCCACACGGCATCCTGATCGTCGTCGATGCGGATTTCGGTGACTTTCTGCACCAGCCCGCTGGTCGCGCCCTTGTGCCACAGCACCTGACGCGAACGGCTCCAGTAGTGGGCCTCGCCGGTCTCGATGGTCTTGCGCAGCGCTTCGGCGTTCATGTAGCCGAGCATCAGCACCTCGCCGGAGGCGTGGGCCGTGGTCACGCAGGGAATCAGTCCGTCGGCGTCGAACTTGGGCGCCAGTTCCTGGCCTTCCTCAACCTGTTCGATGGTCTTGCGTTCTGCGAATTCGATGCTCATCGCGGGCTTACATGTCGTTCGGGGTGGGGCGGATCATCTGCATGAAGCGGTCGTGCAGACGCATGTCTTCCTTGAAGCGGCCCGTGAAGCGGGACGTGATGGTGAACACGCCCGGCTTGCGAATGCCGCGGGTGGTCATGCACTGGTGCGCCGCATCGACCAGCACGGCGACGCCGGCCGGCTTGAGCACTTCCTCCAGTACATTGGCAATCTGCGCGGTCATCGTCTCCTGCGTCTGCAGGCGGCGGGCGTAGATCTCGATCACGCGCGCCAGCTTGCTGATGCCGACCACGCGGTTCACCGGCAGGTAGGCGATGTGCACGCGGCCGATGATCGGCACCATGTGATGTTCGCAATGCGATTCCAGGCGGATGTCGCGCAGCATGACCATGTCGTCATAGCCGTCGACTTCCTCGAAGGTGCGCGACAGGATTTCGCGCGGGTCTTCCTTGTAGCCGGCGTAGAATTCCTCGTAGGCGCGAACGACGCGCCCGGGCGTGTCGAGCAGGCCTTCGCGGGTCGGATCGTCACCGGTCCAGGCGATCAGGGTACGAACGGCCGCTTCGGCTTCTTCGCGTGTCGGACGCGCAACGGCGTCGTTCTTCGTCTCGACTGCCGCGTTGGCAGGAGTGGCACTGGCATCCATCAAAAGATTCTCCGCAAGGCGGGAAGGGCGACATCGGCCCCCGCAATGTGCGTAACCAAGTAGCGGGTTACGAACCAATAATTATGTCATATCGAACGAATTCAAGCCTCGAGTCGGTACAATCCGGACCCGCAAACCACGCAACGTCATAAGGTCATGCAGATCTACAACTCGCTGACACGGCGGAAAGAGCCGTTCGAACCGCTGAATCCCGAGAATGTCACGATCTACGTCTGCGGTCCGACGGTGTACAGCTACGCCCACATCGGCAACGCGCGTCCCGCCGTCGTGTTCGACGTGCTCGTGCGTCTGATGCGGGTGCTCTACAAGCGCGTGACCTACGTTCGCAACATCACCGACATCGACGACAAGATCAATGCGGCCGCGGCCGCGGCCGGCGTGGATATCGGCGAGATCACATCCAGGTTCGAAAAGGCCTATCTGGAGGATCTCGACGGGCTGGGTGTGTTGCCCGCCGATCGCATGCCACGGGTGACCGAGCACGTGGACGACATCATCGCGGCCATTCGTGATCTGATCCGCAGCGGCCATGCCTATGAAGCCGAGGGGCATGTGCTGTTCGACGTGAACAGCTACGAGGACTACGGGCGGCTGTCCGGCCGCGACCGTCGCGAGATGATCGCCGGTGCCCGCGTCGAGGTGGCGCCCTACAAGCGTGATCCGGCCGACTTCGTGCTGTGGAAGCCGTCCTCCGCCGATCAGCCCGGCTGGTCCAGTCCCTGGGGGCGCGGTCGACCCGGCTGGCATATCGAGTGCTCGGCGATGGCGTCATTCCACCTGGGCGAGACCATCGACATCCACGCCGGCGGCATGGACCTGCAATTCCCGCATCACGAAAACGAGATCGCCCAGTCCGTCTGCTGGCATGGCGGCAAGGAATACGCCCGCTACTGGATGCACAACGGCCTGCTGAATCTCGACGGCCAGAAGATGGCCAAGTCGGTGGGGAACATCGTCACCATCCGCGACGTGCTGGAACAGGTGCCGGGCGAGGTCGCACGCTACGTGCTGTTGTCCGCGCACTACCGCCAGCCGCTGGACTGGACCGACGATGTTCTGGCGCAGGCTCGCGCCACGCTGGATCGCGTCTACCGCGCGCTGGAGGTCCTGGCCGACATCGAACCGACCGATTTCGAGCCCACCGTCGAGTTCATGGACGCGCTGGAAGACGACCTGAACACGCCGCGTGCGCTGGCCGAGGTCGCGGAGCTGGTCCGGGCGGCGAACAAGGCGGAAACCGACAGGGAGAAGGGCGCGATCAAGGGGCACCTGCTCGCCTGCGGTCAGCTGCTGGGCCTGTTCCAGGCCGACCCTGCCACGTGGTTCGGTGGTGGTGAGGATGGCGAGGCCGCCGAGATCGACGCGCTGGTGGCGCAGCGGCAGGAAGCTCGTGCCCGCAAGGACTACGGCGAGGCCGACCGTATCCGCGATCAGCTCACCGAACGCGGCATCGTGCTGGAGGACAGCGCCGACGGCGTCCGTTGGCGGCGGACCGGCTGAGACCGGCCTCGGAGAGACTAGACGGGGCCGTACCGCAGACGCTGACCGCCGTCAGGGCGGATGACGGTCTTGCCATCGAAGGCCAGCGCGCCGTTGACCCAGGTCGAGTCGATTCTGCCGCGGAAGGTCGTGCCCTCGTAGGGTGACCAGCCGCAGTGGTAGAGGACGGATTCGGGCGTGACCGTGGTGGTTGCGTCCAGGTTCGCCAGCGTCAGATCCGCGTAGTAGCCCTCGCGCAGATAGCCGCGTTCCTGCACGCCGTAGCAAAGCGCCGGGGCGTGGCAGGCCTTGTGGACCATGGTCGTCAGCGGCAGCCAGCCGTCGTTCACGTGGTCGAGCAGCGAGACCAGCGAGGTCTGCACCAGCGGCAGGCCAGCCGGCGCCTTGACGTACGGCTGGGCCTTTTCCTCCCGGGTGTGCGGTGCGTGGTCGGTGGCGATCACGTCGAGCCGGTCTTCCAGCAGGGCCTGGCGCAGCGCGGCCCGGTCGGTGGCGGATTTGATCGCCGGGTTGCACTTGATCAGGTTGCCGAGCTGCGCGTAGTCCGCCTCGGAGAACCACAGGTGGTGCACGCAGGCCTCGGCGGTCACGCGCTTGGACTCGATCGGGCCGCGGTCGAACAGCTCCATTTCCCTTGCGGTCGTCAGGTGCAGCACGTGCAGCCGGGCGTCGTATTCCCGCGCCAGGCCGACGGCCATGGATGACGACAGCCAGCAGGCTTCTGCGGAGCGGATCGTCGGATGCATCTGCGCGGTGAGCGTGTCGCCGTAGCGCTCGATCGCCTCCGCCTCGTTGCGGAGGATGGTCGGCGTGTCCTCGCAGTGGGTCGCGATCAGACCCGGGGCGTCACGGAAAATCGCCTTCAGCGCATCCTGGTTGTCGACCAGCATGTTGCCGGTTGATGCGCCCATGAACACCTTGACGCCGCAGGCTTCGTCGATCTTCAGCGCGCGGATCTCGTCGATGTTGTCGTTGGTCGCGCCGAGGTAGAAGCCGTAGTTGGCGGCGACGCGACCGGCCGCGCGGGCGTACTTGTCCGCCACCGCCTGACGCGTCGTCGTGGTCGGGTTGGTGTTCGGCATGTCCATGAAACTGGTCGTGCCGCCGGCCACCGCGGCCACCGATTCCGAAGCCATGTTGGCCTTGTGCGGCGCGCCCGGTTCGCGGAAGTGGACCTGATCGTCGATCATGCCCGGCATCAGAACGCGGCCCTGCGCGTCGATCACGGTCATTGACGCATCCGCCGTGATCGACGCCGCAATCTTGCTGATTCGGTCACCGTCGATGAGCAGATCGCCTTCCTCGGTCCGGCCTTCATTCACTAGCAGGGCGTTGGTGATCAGCGTCTTGGTCATGATGGTCGGGTTTTCCGGTCGGAGACGGCCCGCTATCATACGCGTCGTCATTCCTGCGACCGACTTTCGTGCTTCTTATCGTCCTGCGAACGATCGTCCTGACCCGGACGCGAACTTGGTGCCCAGTTGCCTAACAGCGGCTGGTTCTGCCTTCGTTTGAAAAATTCCTGATCGGTCCCGATCAACCTCCAATCGTTCCCGAGGACTTCTCCATGTCTATTTCCATTCGATTGCCCGACGGCTCAGAGCGCCCGTTTGACGCGCCGCCGACGGGTGCCGATGTTGCCCTGTCCATTGGCGCCGGCCTGGCCAAAGCGGCGCTGGCCGTCAAGGTCAACGGCGAGATGCGCGATCTCACACGCGTCATCGAGCAGGATGCCGATGTCGAAATCATCACCGTCCGATCACCCGAGGCGCTGGAACTGCTGCGCCACGACGCCGCCCATGTGATGGCGGAGGCGGTCCAGGAGCTCTACCCGGACACCCAGGTGACCATTGGTCCGGCGATCGAGAACGGTTTCTACTACGACTTCGCCCGCGATGAGCCCTTCAAGCCCGAGGACCTGGAAAAGATCGAGGCGAAGATGCGGGAGATCGTCCAGCGCGACGAGGCGATTACCCGCGAGGTCTGGGATCGCGACGAGGCCATCGCCTGGTTCCGCGAGCAGGGCGAGGAATACAAGGCCGAGATCATCGCCGATTTGCCCGGGACCGAGACGATCACGGTTTATCGCCAGGGCGGATTCGTCGACCTGTGCCGCGGGCCGCATCTGCCGTCCACGGGCAAGCTGGGCAAGGCCTTCAAGCTGATGAAGCTGGCTGGCGCGTACTGGCGTGGCAATTCCGACAACGCGATGCTCCAGCGTATCTACGGCACGGCCTGGGGCAGCGAGAAGGAACTCAAGGCCTACCTGACGCAGCTCGAGGAAGCGGAGAAGCGTGACCATCGCCGTCTCGGCAAGCAACTCGACCTGTTCCATATCCAGGACGAGGCTGTCGGCCAGGTGTTCTGGCACCCCAAGGGCTACACGCTGTTCCGTCAGCTGGAGGCCTACGTGCGCGAGAAGATCGACGCTCGCGACTACGTGGAGGTGAAGACGCCGCTGCTGATGGACCGCAAGCTGTGGGAGGCGTCCGGCCACTGGGACAAGTACCGCGAAAACATGTTCATCGCCGAGGTGGACGAGGGCGGTAACGAAACGCGGATGCTGGCGGTCAAGCCGATGAACTGTCCCGGGCACGTGCAGCTTTACGCCAACACCCTGCACAGCT
>CALBOV010000221.1 GCA_937896565.1 uncultured Salinisphaerales bacterium | reverse complement strand
GCGGCGACACTCCAGCACTACGAGTGGCCGGGCAACGTCCGTGAGCTCAAGAACGTGGTGGAACGAGCGGTGTACCGAACGGCGACCGGCAAACCCGTCTCCAGAATCGAGTTCGACCCGTTCGCGTCACCGTTTCGGCCGGCATCCCGGATGCCCGAAAGCATGCCGGCGGCCACGATCCAGGTCGGAGCGGGACAGAGTCAGGTGCCGGAGCCGGTTCAGTACCCGTATGACTTTTCCGCCGCGGTCGCGGAGTTCGAGGCCGACAGGCTGATGCAGGCGCTGGACGCTCACCAGCATCACCAGGGGCGTACAGCCACGGCGTTGCAACTCAGCTATGACAAGCTGCGCGGCCTGCTGAGAAAGCACGACATCTCCCGTTAGGGGAGGGCGTTCGTTCGCGGCGGGGTGCCCCGCCCGGCGGTCGTCAATGGCCCGCCGGGCGCATCCACCACCATCGGTCTACGGGCCGTCGGGTGCCGGGGTGAACGTCACGCCGTAGCTGAGCTGCCTGAAGATCCCTCGCGGTGTGGTCGCCGTGATGCGGATGGAGCCCTGGTCCGCTTCCGCGTCCGGATCCGGGCCATCGATCGAGAACACGTACAGGTGCGACAGCAGCGAGTCGCTGGTCGTGCACAGCACCTCGTAGCTGGCGATGCCGGCCGGTGAGCCGATGTCGGTGTCAATCACCACCGTTGTCCCCACCGGCAGGGGTTGCCCGCGCTCATCGCGCAGGATCACGCCGATGGATGCGCCGCCGATGAAGGATGTCGGATCGCCGTTGTTGTCGAACTGCTGCCCGAGATTCATCGTGCCGTCGAAGTCGGCCGAATTGCTCGTCAGGGCCACGCCGGTGGGCGACGGATCGGTGCCGGTCTGATCAAGGACCAGCAGGCTGTCATTGAAGCCGTCGCCGTCGGCGATGAACTGTCCGTCGACATGGGCGGTGGAGCCGGAGAAGATCAGAACCAGCGATTCGCGGACGCTGAGCAGCGTGCCCTCGGTCGGATCGTCGCAACCGCTCTCGCACAGCAGACCGGTGAAGCTGCCGCTCGCCGGGTTGTGCAGGTTGTCGTTGTTGAAGTCGACGTTCGAATCGGCCTCGATTGAGGTGAACGGTCGGTTCGGTGTCTGACGGCCGTTGGTGCCGAAGCCGAGGGCGTCGTAGGTGCCGTCCTCGTCGCGATCGAGGAATGCCTCGGGCAAATCCTGGATGGCCAGATTCTGCTCGCCATCCTGGTGAACGCCGTCACCGTTACTGTCGAAGAAGCTTTCCTCGCCGGTCGCGGTCGCCAGTACGGTGGTCCGTCCGTCCTCGGGCCGACGTCCCTGGCTGCGCCAGGTCACCGAACACGCGCCGGTCGCGTCGACAAAGCACTGTCCGTCGATCGAGCCCTCCTCCGTCGTGAAGGCGACGGCGGTGCCCTCCGGAACGGGGTTGTTGAAGCGGTCGGCGAGGCGGATGTTGACTTGGGTTTCGACGCCATCGTAGTCGAAGGCCTCAAGGTTGAAGCACTCCGCGGTCAGCGAGAAGCTGTCGTTGTCGACGATGCCGGAGGAGATCACCAGCTGATCGGACTGGCTGGAGATGGTTTCGCCCGAGTTGCCGTCGGTGGCTTCGGCGCGGACCCGAACCGAGGTGTGCACGGTTCCGGCTCGAACCACGACGGAGACCTGACCGTCGGAGTTGGTGATGCCCTGGGTGTCCGACAGCTCGATGCCGCCGGTATTCCGGTCCAGCGAGAACGTGACCGTTTCGCCTTCCACCGGATCGCCGACGTCGTCCCGCAGCAGGAAGGTGACCGTCGAGGTCTCCTGAATGCCCTGACCGCCGGTGCCGCGCAGGCCGATCACGGGCGGGTTGGCCTGGACGAACTCAAGCGCCCCGAGATTGGCGGGCCGCACGGTCAGTGAACCGGTCGCGGACAAGGTCTTCCCGAACGCGGTCGTGGATGCACTGATGGTGTCGGTGATTTCGGAGCCGCTGGCGCATCCGGCGTCCTGGAATGTCGAACGCGCGGTCCCGTTCACCGAATTCACCGGCGAATCCAGGCTGGCGTCGTTGCCGCAGACGGCGCTGGAGAAGGCGACGCTGAGGGTGGACGATGTGACCAGATCGTCGTTCTGATCGACGAAATCGACCCGCAGGCCGGAGGAGCCGCGCGTTGCGATCGGAGACTGGCCCACCGCGATCGCGCCTTCGGTGAAGGTGCCGGCGTCCAGCACGCCCATGCGAACCACCCGCACTTCGACATTGCTGGTGGCGGTCAGCGTCTGGTCGCCAAAGCTGGCGGTCGCGGTCACGGCATCCTGTCCGGCGCAGGCGACCGTGCCGGTGTAGACCGTCGAGGCGCTACCGGACGTGCCGGTGGATCGGTTGGTCGGCAGCGCGGAGGCGTCCGCGCAGTTGGCGGTGAAGGCGACGGTGATGGCCTCGTCGGTGTACGGCGTGCCGTTTTCGTCAACGATGTCCACGCGCAGCGCCGTGCCGACGCCGTCGGCGATCGGCGAGTCCTCGACGAAGATGACGTTCTGGGTGAAGGTGCCGGTGTTTCCGTCCAGCGTGCCCATGCGCAGCACGATCTCGTTGACCGGGTCCGTGGGGTCGTCGACGCCGCCCGTGCCGTCGCCGGAATCATCGTTGTCGCCGGAAAGTGTGTTGTCACTTCCACAGGCGATGATGCTGACGCTGATCAAGGCCAGCACGATGGCGCGTAGCCACGCGGAAAATTGCGTATTCATCTATTCCCCCGACTTGGCAGACGGACGCACCTGCGCCCGCGTGATCCCTTATCGATGCAGAGTAATGGAGCGTTTCAGCCCAAACAATAGCGATTCGAAGTCAAATTGCCGTTAAAAGAAGCACTTAGGCCCGGGACTTCAAGCATCGATTACAGCGCCCCTGAGTCCGGATGCGAGGCCGGCCTCCGATAGGCGGCAGATTTCGCTAGACTCCCGCGCCCTTTTCGCGCTCGCAAGGTTTCGTCATGGCCGCGCTGCTGGCTGAAATCCGCGCCTCGGTCCGCTTGGCCACCCCGATCGTCCTCGCCCAGTTGGCGATGATGGGGTCGCGTGTCGCGGACACGATCATGGCGGGGCGTCTGTCGGCCGCTGACCTGGCCGCGGTGGCGTCGGGTGCCAGCTACTGGATGATCCTGGGGTTGCTGGTGATCGGGCTGGCCAACGGCTTGTCGCCCATCGTCGCGCACCAGCGCGGTGCCGGGGAGGCGTCCGATCACATCGGCCGCTATCTCCAGCAATGCCTGTGGGTGGCGGTGCTGGTCGGGTTGTTGCTGCTGGTGGTCATGCGGGTCACTGCCGCGCCGCTGATGCAGCGCCTCGGGCTTTCGCCGGCGGGTACGGAGGCGGCAACCGGCTACCTGCGCGCGGTTGCGCTGGGCTCGCCCGCGTTCGCGGTGTTGCTGGTGCTGCGTTTCGGCGCGGACGGCATGGGCGAAACCCGGCCGTTTCTGTGGGTCGGGATCGCCGGTCTGATCGTCAATGTGCTGCTGAACTACGTGCTGATGTGGGGCAACTGGGGTGCGCCGCGTCTGGGCGCGCTCGGATGCGGCTATGCCACGGCCATCGCCGACACCACGATGATGGTCCTGTTTGCGCTTGCCTACCGCGGAAATGTCCGGCTGCGGGCGTTGAACCTGTTCGCCGCCTGGGTGGCGCCACGCTGGTCGACCATCCGCGACTGGCTGATCGTCGGGTTGCCGATTGCCGCGATGCTCACGTTCGAGGCCGGCTTCTTCGGTGCGACCTCGCTGGTCATGGCGCGATTCGGCGACATCCCGGCGGCCGCGCATCATGTCGCGATCAACTACTCGGCGGTTTGTTTCATGGTGCCGCTGGGCATCGCCTTCGCGGCGACGGTGCGAGTCGGTCACGCCATGGGCCGCGGTGATCCGGAGGCCGCGCAGCGGGCCAGCTGGACCGGTGTGGGTCTGAGTCTGCTGTTCGCCTGTCTGTCGGCGACGCTGATGCTGCTGGCGCCGGATGTCATCGTGCGGTTGTACACGGACAGCGAGCAGGTCGCGCCGTTGGCCGTGCGGTTGCTGTTCTGGGCGGCGCTGTTCCAGCTGTTCGACTGCCTGCAGGCGTCGGCCGCCGGGGCACTGCGCGGCTACAAGGACACGAGCTGGCCCATGGTCATCACGCTGGTGGCTTACTGGGCGGTCGGCATGCCGCTGGGCACCGTGCTGGCATTCCGCTTCGAGTTCGGTCCGAATGCCCTGTGGTGGGGCATCATCGCCGGCCTCGGCAGCGCGGGTGTGCTGCTGGCATGGCGGCTGGCGCATCGTGCCAGACGCTATAAGCAAATGTCTTGAGAACTCCGCGTGGCGGGCGCATCGTCTGCCCACGTTTTCACGGAGGAACGCAATGGCTCTGCAACTAGGCGACATCGCACCGGATTTCGAAGCCGACACGACGATCGGTCGGCTGCGCTTTCACGACTGGCTGGGTGAATCCTGGGGTGTGCTGTTCTCGCACCCGAAGGACTACACGCCGGTCTGCACCACTGAACTCGGGTTCACCGCGAAGCTGAAGGACGAGTTCGCCGCGCGTGGCACGAAAGTCATTGGCCTGTCGGTGGATTCGGTCGAAGACCATCACGGCTGGTCCAAGGACATCGAGACCACTCAGGGCGTGAAGCCGGACTTTCCGATGATTGCCGACGCCGATCGCAAGGTGTCCGAACTGTACGGAATGATCCACCCCAAGGCGGACAACACGCTGACCGTGCGCTCGGTGTTCATCATCGATCCGAACAAGAAAGTTCGGTTGACGCTGACCTATCCGGCATCGACCGGCCGCAACTTCAACGAGATCCTGCGTGTGCTGGACTCGCTGCAACTCACCGACCAGCATCAGGTGGCGACGCCGGTGAACTGGGAGCCGGGCGATGACGTGATCATCGTGCCGTCGGTCTCCGACGAGGAGGCGCGGACGAAGTTCCCGGATGGCTGGGATGCCAAGACGCCGTATCTGCGCGTGGTCAAGCAGCCGCAATCCTGACCGGATCGGGCGGGCGCAACACGCCCGCCCGTTCTCCGACTCCGCTATCATCGGCGCCGGAGACGAACGGGAACGGAGATTCCGATGGGCAAGGGAGTTGCGATTGCTGGCTTGTTGCTGTGGGCGGGTGCCTGCGCCGCCGGTTCCACGCAGGCCGATTATTTCGAGCTGCACTACAGTCAGACCGAGTTCGGCAGCAACGGCCCGGATCGTGACAGCGATCTGGGGTTCGGACTTCGGTTCGCGAAATCGTTCTGGGGGTACGCGGCCTGGTACGCCGACCTGGACTGGCGTGAGGACCAGAAAGACCCGGAACTCGATTTCATTTCCGCCAGCATTGGCGCCGGACCGCGTTATGTCTTTGAATCAGCCGGCGATCTGGCGGTTCAGGCGGCCGTGAGCTTCGAACACATGCGCTTTCGCATCCAGGCCGATGATCCGGCCACGCCGATGACGGAAGTGACGACCATCCAGAACAACGGTATCGGCGGATCGCTGGGCCTGTCGTTTCCGATCGGAGACCGCAGTGAGTTGTTCGCGCGCTACACCTACGTGGACATGGTCGATGCCGATGCGGATGTCGACGACGACAAGATCTTCCTCGGCGGATTCCGCTGGGGGCTGACCGACGCCTTCTCGGCGGTGCTGTCCCTGCAGGACTACGAGACGCTGGATACGACGGAATTCCGAGCAGGATTCGCCGTCAGTTTCTGAGCGGGGTCAGCGCAGCGGCTGTCGCCGTTCGTAGTGGATTTTCCAGACGGTTTGCCAGCTCTGGCCGCCGTCCAGCGAGCGTTCCCAGTTCCAGTCCAGCGAGTTCGGACGGATGTTGTACCAGAGCATCCGTTGCAGCATGGGCTCGCCGTCCGGTGACGTGGCGGGGCGGAACAGTTCCATCGTGCCGTCGGGGTTCAACCCGCCGGTGAAATCCAGGTACGCGCCGGTGTTGTCGGCCCAGGTCTGCTTCCATTCGTCGGACCTGGCGTCGTAGACCGACAGACTGGTGCCGACCAGTCGATCGCCAGGACGGGCGTCGAACTGCTCCCGGATGACCTTGCCGTTCAGTTCCCGGGTGATGGTGTTGGTGGCCTGTCCGTCCGAACCCCAGGTCAGGTTCCACTGGCCGACCCAGAAGTCGAAATCGTCCGCGCTGCCGGCGTAGGCCGGCAGGCCGAGACCGCACAGCAGCAATGTCACAACCGTTCGCATCATCGGTTCTCCCGCGCGATGTCCGATCAGTCTGGCACGCCGTCAGCGCAGCGCGCAAAAGCCGAAATGCGTCTGTTCGTCCGGCTTCAGTTGCGCGTTGTGGGGTTTTCCGCGAACGGTGAGCATGCCGTTCTCGCGGCTGTACTCGGCGTTCCAGAATTCGCGAATACGGCCCTCGACGGGCACCTGCGCCGCCCAGGTCGATGGCTGCGCTCCGGTGTTGCGCACGTCGACCTGGACGCAGTAACCCTCGCCCCAGTCCGATTGCAGGGTCAGCGTGGTGGTGATCGAGCCATCAGCTGGCGCGCGTGGCATTGCGGTGGGGCCGGACCTGCGGCGCTCCAGGCAGTAACCGAAGTGCGCGCTGGCGCCGGGGGCCAGCGTTGCATTCCATGACACGCCCCGGAAGCGGGTTCCCGCCGCGCCGGGTTCGGACGCCGCGTTCCACAGCTGGGAGATCTGGCCGTCCAGCTGCCGGCTGACGCGCCAGATGACCTGTCGCGACGATGTGTTGCGGACGGTGACTTGCTCGCAGAGCCCCTCGCCCCAGGTCGACAGCCGGTCCACATGAGTAGTGATGCCGGCGTCCGGCTGCTTGCCGGAGCGATCGCGTGACTCGGCCGGCGGTTCGGACCCGGCGTCGGATGTGGTCGCCTCGGTGTAGGCATCGTCCGGCGGCGGGGCCGGTGCCTCGGTGTCGCCGAACCACAGCGTTCGCAGCAGGCTGACCTTTTCCTGGTGCAGCGTCCGCCAATCGTCGCGGAGCAACCCGCCGGTGTCGTCGGAGTTCGGATTCCACGACCAGTAGAACCCGCTGTGAATGCCCTTGCCGATCAGATAGAACACCAGCGCGTCCTGCCAGGCGCGGTCACGTGGATCACCTTCGCCGTAGCGGCCGCCGAATTCCCCGAGCATCACGGTGTAGCCCTGCGCCACGAACTGGCCGAATCGTCGGTCCCAGATCTCCGGCATGTTGGCCGGAAACCGGGGGTCGTCGAAAAACGGCTGGGGGTGCACATCCGGGCCGTAGGTATGCGGAGCGAGCACGAGCCGGTCGGGCGGGATGTCCAGCGGCGTGCAGGCCATCGGCTCCAGATTCTCGCCCCAGAACGCCGGGCCATCGCGTGAACAGCGGCTGGTGTCGCTGATGCCCTCGACGAACATC
>CALBOV010000220.1 GCA_937896565.1 uncultured Salinisphaerales bacterium | reverse complement strand
CGGTTGCCGGGCATGGTCCCCGCGCGGTGTCGAGTGTCGACCGTCGTGGGCCGGGACTCCGGATGCAGGCTATGCTGGGCAGCCTGTTTCCGTGAGATCGAATACATGGACGTGATCCGCATTCTGCTCGCTATCATTCTGCCGCCGGTCGGCGTGTTCCTGCAGGTTGGTATCGGCCTGCATTTCTGGATCAACATCCTGCTGACCCTGCTGGGTTACGTGCCCGGCATCATCCACGCGGTCTGGGTGATCGTGAAAAAGTAGGGCAAAAAAACCGCCGACGTCGTGTCGGCGGTTTTGGGTCGTGGGGTTGATCAGGCCACGCTTTGCTGTTGCGCCTTGTGGCGTCCTTCCTCGATTTCCTCGACCAGCTTGGCGTTGAAGGTCGCCAGGTCACCGGGGACGCGCGAGGTCACCAGGCCCTGATCGCAGACCATCTCCTGGTCATAAACGATGGCACCGGCGTTGCGCAGGTCGACCTGCACCGCGGGGACCGCGGTCATGTCACGGTCTTCGACGACGTCGGCGCTGATCAGCACCTGCGGACCGTGACAGATCGCGGAGACGACCTTCTTCTGATCGAAGAAGTCACGGACGAAAGAAAGGGCCTGTTCGTTGGTACGCAGTGCGTCGGGAGAGAACAGGCCGCCGGGGATGACGATGGCGTCGTAGTTGCTCGCGTCGGCCTCACCGAGCAGCTGGTCGACCGGGAACCGGTCACCCTTCTCGGCGTGGTGCATGCCTTGGATGGCGTCGTCCTGGTCGGAAACGATTCGCGTGGCGATGCCCGCGGCTTCGAGCGCTTCCCTGGGGGAGGTCAGTTCGACCTGCTCGAAGCCGTTGGTTGCGAGAATGGCCACGGTATTGCTGTGCTGAGATGTCATTGTTCCTCCTTGCGGGTGAAACTCGGATGTCAGCGGCGTGAGGTATGAACCGCCTGTATGAATGCGACAGGACTCACCGCCAGCCGTTCCGCTGAATTGCACAGCGAATCCGCGTGCGGTCGACCGCGCTACCGTGTTGGAATAGGCGGATGAGTGATCCCGACAGGCTGGCGAGCGAGTCCGCGGAGACCATCCGGCGGCGGATGGCGAAACAGCGGCGCCGGATGCGCGCCGCGGCCCGCGCCAAGGCGCGCAGCACGCATATCGCCTTCGTGCTGGTGATCGCGATCGGCATGGCGCTGGTCGTGCCCCGTTATCCGGGCATTCTCATATTCATGCTGCCGCCATTCGCCGTGTTGCTGGCGTTCGCGCTGGGCGCGGGGCTTTGGCGTCTGCCGCCGGTTGTCCGCTGGTATTCGGCGCGATTCGATCGACCGCCGGGCTTCTGGCACAGCCTGATCACCGGGGGCGTGTTGCTGGGCGTGGCGCTTTGGGTGACGTATACGCTCAGCGCCTCACCACGTGCCGGAGCCTGGTAGGTGAGCGAACCCATGACCGCCGTGCGCGAGCGCGGGCCCATCTACGGGGTGCAGGTCGCCATTCTGGTGATCCTGATTCTGAGTCTGCTGCGTGTGGGCCGGGATGTGCTGTTGCCCATTGTGCTGGCCCTGTTGCTGAACGTGACGCTGCGGCCGGTCATCGCCCGATTGCGGCGAGTGGGGCTGCCGGCGCCGGTGTCCGCAGGCTTCGTCGTGGTGTCGCTGGTCGGGCTGGTGGGTCTGTTCGTGTATGCCGCCTACGATCCCATGCTCCACTGGCTGGAAACCGCTCCGAGATCGATTCAGGAGTTGCGATCTCAGGGGGAGGGCGATCTTGCCGACGTGAAGAAGGCGACTGAGGCCGTCAGCGAGATCACCGCCACCGGGGAGGATGGCAAACGTCCCATCATCGTCCAGCAGGCGGATTCGACCGTCACGGCGCAGCTCGCGGAGGGTGCGAAGACGGCGGCGGGGCTTACCGGGATCACGCTGATCCTGCTCTACGTGTTGCTGGCCACCGGTGATCTGTTACTGCGCAAGCTGGTTCAACTTGCGGCGGGATTCTCCGCGCAGCGCCGTATTGTCGTCACGGTCCGGGCACTGGAGGCTCACCTGGCGCGCTATCTCGGCACCATGCTCCTGCTCAATCTCGGCGTTGCGCTGGTCGTCAGCGTTGGTCTGTGGGCCGCCGGTTTCGAGGACCCGATTCTGTGGGGCATGGTCGCCGGCCTGCTGCGCTTCATTCCCTACGTGGGGAACACCGTGGTGGTCGCGATCCTGCTTACGCTGGGGGTCCTGGCCTACGATCCGCTGTGGATGATGGTCGCGCCGCCAATCGTGTATCTGGCGTTCATCACCGTTTACGGCAACGTGTTCGAGCTGTTCGTGCACGGGCGCCGGCTGGCGCTGAACCCGATCATGCTGTTCGTGTACGTGCTTTTCTGGGGCACGATCTGGGGCATTCCCGGCGTGCTGATCGCCGTGCCCCTGCTGGCGGCGACCAAGGTGATCGCCGAGCAGGTGCCGGCGCTGCGACCGCTGGGGCGGTTCGTCAGCGCCTAGTCTGAAGAGACTTAATGCGCCGGGCTTCGCAGCGGCGTGGTCCGCATGCCCAGCCGGCGGTAGACCTTCTCCATCACGAACAGCGGCCCGATCAGCAGAAAGACCACGTCTTCGCCGAATGACGGCTTGGCGCCCTCGACCTCGTGGCCGTAGAACTGGATCGCCCAGGCGGTGATCCAGATCGCCGCGGACACGCCGGCCAGCAACCAGCCGGAGCCGCCCAGCGCGAGGATGCCCAGCACCGACAGGGCGTACCAGCCTGTCATGACGACCGCGCTGCGCAGTGACAGCTTGAGGTAGAACGCGCCTGCGAACGGCGCGCCGATGGTCGCCACGTTGACGAATTCGGCGATGGAGGGGTCCAGGCCCAGCCAGCCGCCCACCGGGATGCACCACAGCAGACCCAGCGTCGAAAAGACGATGAACGGCACGCAGATCATGTGAATCAGCTGGTTGGTCGGATTCTGGTGATCACGCTGATAGGCTTGCAGAAGTTCCTGTCGTGTCCGCATCTCGGGTGTCTCCTGGGGATGATGTGAACCGTAGAGTGCCGGCCGGGCGGCTGACAATCTGTCACCTGGATGACAATTGAGGAGACTTTTGCCGATGAGCATGGATCGCGGTGCGGCCAAGGCGCTGATTGCGTCCAGCGAGTGGTTTCGGGAGCTGCCGCCGGAGGTGGTCGAGCGGCTGGTCAAGCTTGCGCGCCTGCGGCGACTGCAGGATGGCGAGCGCCTGTTCTCGCAGGGCGACGAGGCGGACGGCCTCTACGGTGTCATGAGCGGTCGCATCCGTATCAGCAGCACCGGTGCCGATGGCCGCGAACTGCTGGTCCAGTTGTTCGAACCCGGCGCCTGGTTCGGCGAAATTTCCATGTTCGATGATCTGCCGCGCACGCATGACGGCGCGGCGCAGGGGCCCGCGGCGGTCCTGGTGATTCCCAAGGCCGACTTTCGTGCGCTGCTGGAGCGCGAGCCGGGCCTCTATCCGCATTTCCTGCGCATGCTGTGCCGGAAGCTGCGCCGCAGCTTCGGCTACATCGAAAGCGCGGCGTTTCTTCCGCTACGGGGCCGCATTGCCTATCGCCTGACCGAACTGGCTCAGCTTCACGGGCGTGAAGCCGACGACGGCGCCATCGAGATCGGCCTGCACCTGCCGCAGGAGGAGCTGGCGCGCATGGTTGCCTCGACGAGGCCCAGCGTGTCCAGGGAGCTCAAGGCGCTGGAGGCCGAGGGCGTGCTTGATATTGCCTACGGCAAGGTTCGGGTTCTCGACGCCAAGCGCCTGGAGAAGATGGCCGAACCCGCCTGAGCGGTGGCCGCCCTGCCGCGTTTGCGCGAATGCTCCAGGGTGCCTAAAGCGAGTCCGTCAGCTGGCGACCCCAGTCCGACAAGGCCTCGAGCACCTCGATCGCTGTCGGCTCGTCGGCGCAGCGGGCTCGAAGCAGCGTGATCGTCTCGTCGAAGTCGCCGAGGCTCAGGCCGCCGTCGGGCGCGAACTCCAGTCGGTTGCTGCGGAACTGGTTCCACTCGTCTCGCTCGGCATCGTTCAGTGATTCCGGGTAGTAGCGTCCGCGGTAGCGCAGCAGCAGGTCGTGCAGCCGCTTGTCGCGGAACGGCAGTTCCAGGCCGTCGAACTCCGCCGGCGCCATCTGCAGTACTCGGTCGCAAAGGCGCCGGTCGTCGTTGTCGACGAAGCCGCCGTAAAGGTCCTGTTCGGGATCGTTGGGCGCGTCGAACTCGGCCATGGCGAACACCGCCGAGACCTTCTCGGCCACGCTGTCCAGCGAGTCGGCGAGCCGCTTCCAGTGCTGGCGACACTGGTCCAGGTCCAGCGCCAGCCGCTCGGCCTGATCCGGTTTCAGCGTGTTCACAGGGACCAGGACCGGCGCGCGGTTGACGTGGATGCCTTTCAGCGCGATCCGTTCGACATCCTCGGGCAGGTCGGCCCGTGGCGTGAAGATGCGCTCGTGTACGTCGACCGCCGGCAGGTCGATCAGCGCCTGCGGGTCCTGGCGCAGGTCATAGGCGATGACCGCGTTGCCGTTGGTCGGGTGCGGGCAGATCGGCATGACCAGGCTCAGGCAGCCCTGCGCCGCCGGAAACTTCTCCGAGATGTGGAGCACCGGCACATGGTTGTCCAGGTCCAGCATGCGGCGCGCCGACGCCTTGTCCCGATTGCCCCAGACGAAGTCGTAGAGGCGCGGTTGCCGGTCACGGATCAGCCCGGCCAGCGCGATGGTGGCGCGGACATCGGAGACGGCGTCGTGCGCTTGTTGCTGCTCCAGATGGTTGGCCATGGCCAGGTGTTCAAGCTTGAAGCTGGGCTGCCCGTCCTCGCGCAGCGGCCACTCGATGCCCTCCGGACGCAACGCGTAGGTCAGGCGCACCATGTCGATGATGTCCCAGCGGCCGCAGCCGTTGCGCCATTCACGGGCATAGGGATCGTGGAAGTTCCGCCAGGCCGTGTGGCGGGTGACCTCGTCGTCGAAGCGCAGACTGTTGTAGCCGACGCCGATGGTGCCGGGCGCGCCGAGTTCTCCCAGCACCAGACGGATGAATTCGGGCTCGATGACGCCGCGTTCCTCCGCCATCTGCGGCGTGATGCCGGTGATCAGGCAGGCCTCGGGGCTGGGCAGCTGATCGGTCGGCGGCTTGCAGAACCACTCGATCGGCTCGCCGATCGGGTTCAGGTCGGTGTCGGTGCGGATGGCGGCGAACTGGGCCGGACGATCGAAGCGCGGGTTGGCGCCGAAGGTTTCGTAGTCGTGCCAGAGGAACGTGGTCATCCGCGCAGTTTAACGATCCCGGCCACTGACGACCGGTGTCCGGTTTTCGGGCGGTTTTTCGTAGTTCGTGGTTGAGCCAATCAACTGGGGATGGACCCCGAGGGCAGGCGCTATGCGAGTCAGCGTGTTTTTGCTGTTTGCGCTGCTGTTGTTCAACACCGCGCAGGCCGGCGCGGTTTACATCAACAAGGCAGACGCCCAGACCATCAGCAGCGAACTGGAGGGCGTCAGCCGCCCGCTGGCGCAGCGCATCGTCCAGCATCGGCGGGACAACGGTCCGTTCCGTTCCGAGGCGGACCTGTCGCGGGTGCCTTACG
Source organism: uncultured Salinisphaerales bacterium (assembly GCA_937896565.1). Lineage (GTDB taxonomy): Bacteria > Pseudomonadota > Gammaproteobacteria > Nevskiales > OUC007 > Abyssibacter. The sequence continues at coordinate 11,745 of CALBOV010000220.1, read as the reverse complement.
TTGGCGAATCGCTGATCGAGCGGAATCGGCGCTACATCATTTACGACTAAGCGTCATTTACGGCTGAGCGTCGGCGGTCGCGTTGGTCGGGCTGACCAGGCGCGCGCTTCGGAACGGCGACAGTCGCGCGTCGGCGGCTTCGGTATGCTCCCGGGTCGTTGGGAGAATCCATGTATCCGCAAACCCGCTACGTCCAGTCTCACGGGGGCGATGTCGCCTACCAGGTCATCGGCGAAGGCCCGGTGGACCTGCTTTATTGCGGTGGCCTGCTGTCCCACCTTGAACTGGTCTGGGACTATCCCGAAGCCGAGCGTTACCTGGCACGGCTGGCGGCGTTCTCCCGTCTGATCCTGGTGGACCGGCGCGGGGTTGGCATCTCCGAGGGGCTGCCCAGCGAAGCGTTGCCGTCGCTGGAGGACTGGTCCGATGATCTGCTCGCCGTGCTGGACGAGGTCGGATCGCAAGCAGCCGCGTTGTTCGTGGAGCGTGACGCCGCGCCGCTGGGCATCATGCTCGCCTGCCGCCACCCGGAACGGATCACCGCGATGGTGCTGGGCAATGCCACGGCCTGTCTGCTGGCCGATGACGCGTTTCCCGACGGCGAGGAGGAGGCTGCGCTCGCCAAACTCGCCACGCTGGTGCGTGAGCATTGGGGCACGGAGAAGCTGTCCGGCTTTGCGTTGCCCAGTCGCGGCGAGAACGATCATCATTTCGCCCAGAAGGCGGCGCGTTTCCAGCGTTCGGCGGCCACGCCGTCGGCCGCCGCTGCCCAGTTGAGCTATTTCGCGCGCTGCGATGTGCGTCATCTGCTGCCGCAGATCCACTGCCCGGTGCTGGTCGTGCACCATCGCGACTACGCCGTGATCAAGGCGGCGCATGCGACCTACCTGCGCGACACGCTACCCAACGCCGAACTGCTGATGCTGGACGGCGGTGACGCGTTCTTTCTGTACCAGGGCGGTGACACCGTGCTGCGGCGCATCGAGGCCTTTCTCACCGGCCGCCAGGATCAGACCCAGGCCGATCGGGTGTTGCAGACGATTCTGTTCGTCGACATCGTGCGCTCCACCGAGACGGCCAGCGAGCTGGGCGATGCCGAATGGCGCAACCGGCTGGCGAACTTCTATTCCATCGTCGAGCGCGAGCTGGCGCGTTACGGCGCGCGGATCATCGATGAATCCGGCGACGGGCTGTTCGCCGTGCTGTCAGGGCCGACGCCGGCGATCCACTGCGCCCGCGCGGTGCGCGACGCGGTGGCGCAAATCGAACTGACGGTTCGGGCGGGGATTCATGCTGGCGAGTGCGAGGTTTCCGACGACGCCGTGCGCGGTCTGACCGTGCACATCGGCGCCCGCATCGCCGCCGAGGCAGCGCCGGGCGAAATCTGGGTGTCACGCACGGTGCGCGACCTAGTCGTGGGTTCCGGGCTGATCTTCCGGCACCGCGGCCCGAAGCGCCTCAAGGGCGTTCCGGGCGTTTGGCGCCTGTTCCGGGTCGAGGAAGACGACGAGTAGCCGCCACCGGCTCAGGCGGCGGCGCTGCGGTCCGTCTTCGGGTAGCCCAGATCGGCCAGCGCCTCACGGATTTCATCGAGAATCGCCGGGTCGTCGACCGTGGCCGGAACCGGGCAGGGCTCGCCGTTGGCCAGCTTGCGCATGGCGCCGCGCAGCACCTTGCCCGAACGGGTCTTGGGCAGGCGTTTCACGACACCCACGGTGCGGAAGCAGGCCACTGCGCCGATGCTGGCGCGCACGGCCGCGACCAGTTCCTGGCAGACGGTGGCCTCGTCACGGTCGACCCCCGACTTGAGCACGACCAGCCCGACCGGCAACTGTCCCTTCAGCGCGTCGGCGGCGCCGATCACCGCGGCTTCCGCGACATCCGGGTGGGCGGCCAGAACCTCTTCCATCGCCCCTGTCGACAGCCGGTGGCCGGCGACATTGATGATGTCGTCGATCCTGGACATGATCGACAAATAGCCGTCCTCGTCGATGAATCCGGCGTCACCGGTCAGGTAGTAGCCCGGAAAGCGGCTCAGGTAATTGTCGCGGTAGCCGTCCTCGTTGTTCCAAAGCGTACTCAGCGTGCCGGGCGGCAGTGGCAGCTTGAGCACGATGTTGCCGATGTGGCCGGCCGGGACCGGTTCTCCGGCGTCATCCAGCACCCGGATGTCGTAACCCGGAACGGCCACGCTGGCCGAGCCGGGCTTGATCGGCAGCGGCTCCAGACCACGGCAGTTCGCGGCCACGGCCCAGCCGGTTTCCGTCTGCCACCAGTGATCGACCACCGGCACCTTCAGGTGTTGCTGGGCCCAGGCGATGGTGTCCGGATCCGAGCGCTCGCCGGCCAGATAAAGCCCGCGCAGGCTGCCGATGTCGTGGTTGCCCAGATGTTCGCCGCGCGGGTCTTCCTTCTTGATCGCCCGCAGCGCCGTCGGCGCGGTGAACAGCACGTTGACCTTGTACTGGTCGATGACGCGCCAGAAGGCGCCGGCATCGGGCGTGCCGACCGGCTTGCCTTCGTAGAGGATGCTGGTGCAGCCGCGGATCAGCGGCGCGTAGACGATGTAGGAATGCCCGACAACCCAGCCGACATCCGAGGCTGCCCAGTACACGTCGCCCGGATGGCTGTCATAGACGGTGCCCATGGAGTAGTGCATCGCCACGGCATGACCGCCGTGATCCCGAACCACGCCCTTCGGCTTACCGGTGGTGCCGGAGGTGTAAAGAATGTAGAGCGGATGGGTTGCGTCGACCGGCAGGCAGTCGGCCGGTTCGGCGGCCTCGCAGGCGGCGTACCAGTCGATGTCGCGGCCCGGCTTGAGCGGATGATCGCATTCGGGCCGCTGCAACACGATGCAGCGCGGCACCGGGTGTTCGGCGATCTCCAGTGCTTCGTCCAGCAGCGGCAGATAGGGAATGGTGCGGTTGGGTTCAATCCCGCAGGTCGCGGTGACGATCAGCGCCGGCTTGGCGTCGTCAACACGCTTCGCCAACTCCGGCGGGGCGAAGCCGCCGAACACGACGGAGTGCACGGCGCCGATGCGTGCGCAGGCCAGCATGGCGATCACCGCCCCCGGCACCATTGGCATGTAGATGATCACGCGGTCGCCAGCCTCGACGCCTTCGTTGCGCAGCGCGCCGGCGAATCGGGCGACCTCGTCGCGCAGTTCGGCGTAACTGTACTGACGGTGCGAGCCGGTGACCGGGCTGTCGTAAATCAGCGCGGCCTGGTCACCCCTGCCAGCATCGACATGGCGGTCCAGGGCGTTGAAACAGGTGTTGAGCTGCCCGCCCGGGAACCAGGCGTAGTCCTCGTCGCTCTCGGTCCTGAGCACCGTGTTCCAGGGCTGGTCCCAGTGCAGGGCTTCCGCCTGCCGTGCCCAGAATGCGTCGGGATCGTTCAGTGAATGCCGCAGTTCCCGTGCATGTACCTCGCCTACCATGTCTCCACCTCATCGGTCTTGGCCGGTTTGGATCAGAGCATAGGCCGATCCCCGGCTTTGTCATTTCGACCTTGGTCGCAGGCATCACCGTAGCGAAGGCAGGAGCCTCGCCGAATGCCTTGCCGACGAGCGGATTGCGGGGCTGAAGTCAGCCGGTTTCGGCGGATTCCGCGCAGCGCAGGCAGCGCGTGACCGCGGGATTGGCCAGCAGACGTCCTGACGGAATCGGCTCGCCGCAATCCTGACATTCGCCGAAGTCATCCTGGTCGACGCGTCGCAACGCCCGACGGGTGGCCGCGAGTTGCTGGCGCAGGCGTTGCAGGCTGGCGCTGGCCATGGACTGGGCCTGCATTGCATCCATGCGGGACAGGCGCCCCTGCCGGGTCTGGTCCAGCTCCACCGGTCGGGCGGCCTCCACGGCTTCCCGCTCCGCGGTTTCCAGGTCGCCAAGCGTGTCCGACAGTCGCTTCTTCAGCATTGCACGCTCCCCCGGACTCACACCGTCGAATCCTCCTGGTCCAGCACTTCGGCGGCTTCGAGCCATTGCGCTTCGGCCGTTTCCAGCGCCTCGGCGGTTTCGCCGCGCTTGCGACCCAGGCGTTCGGCGCGGTCCGGTTCGCGCTGATAGAGATCGGCGTCGGCGAGCAGGCCGTCGAGTTCGGCCAGCTCCCGTTGCAGGCGGGCCATGGTTTCCTCGGCGCGCTTGAGTTGCTGGCGCATCGGTTTGGCCATGGCCTTGCGCTGCGCCGTCACGTCGCGGCGCCGGCCATCGGAGGGTGGTGCCGTTTCTGACGCGGCTTCGGAAGCTCGTTGGCGGTTTTCGTTGCTCGCGCCACTGCGCAGCCAGCGACCGTAGTCGTCCAGGTCGCCTGAGAATTCCGACTGGCGGCCATGGGCGATCAGCCACAGCTTGTCGCAGGTCGCGGCGACCAGATGGCGGTCATGCGACACCAGCACCATCGCCCCTTCGAAACTTTGCAACGCCAGCTCCAGCGCGTGACGCATGTCCAGGTCCAGATGGTTCGTCGGCTCATCCAGCAGCAGCAGGTTCGGCTGCTGGTAGACGATGCGGGCCAGGCAGAGCCGAGCTTTCTCACCGCCCGACAACGGGCCGACCGGTTCCAGCACGCGGTCGCCGCGAAAGTCGAAGCCGCCCAGAAAGTTTCTGAGCGCCTGGGTGCTGGCCTTGGGGTCGTCGCGTTGCAGGTGCAGCAGCGGGCTGGCGTCCATGTCGAGCTGATCGACCTGGTGCTGGGCGAAATAGCCGATCCGCAGATACTGATGACGCTGGATCACGCCGGTGGACTGCACCGGGCCGTCGCAGAGCAGGTTGATCAGCGTGGATTTGCCGGCGCCATTGCGACCCAGCAGGCCGATGCGGTCGCCGGGCTGGATGTCCAGCTTGAGCTGCGAGAGCACCGGCTTGTTCCCGTAGCCCACGCTGGCGTCGTCGATGCGGATCAGCGGCGAGGGCAGGCGATCCGGCGTGGGGAATTCAAAGGAGAACGGGGAATCCCAGTGCGCCGGTTCGGCGACCTGCATGCGCTCCATCTGCTTCAGGCGGCTTTGTGCCTGGCGCGCCTTGGAGGCCTTGGCCTTGAAGCGGTCGACGAACTTCTGCATGTGCGCCCGCTGCTTTTCCTGAGCCGCGTGAGCCGCGGCCTGCTGCATGCGCTGCTGCGCCAGCGTGGCCTCGAAGGTCGAGTAGTTGCCGGTGAACAGCGTCGCGGTCTGACCGACCAGATGAACCGTGTGCGTGGTGGTTGCGTCGAGAAATTCGCGGTCGTGCGAGATCACCAGCAGGGTGCCGCCGTAGGCGCGCAGCCATTCCTGCAACCAGAACACGGCGTCCAGGTCGAGATGGTTGGTTGGTTCGTCCAGCAGCAGCAGATCGGAGCGGCACATCAGCGCGCGGCCGAGATGCAGGCGCATCTGCCAGCCGCCGGAGAAGGCGCCGACCGGGTTACCGATGACATCGGCGTCGAAGCCCAGCCCGTCGAGCAGACGGGCCGCGCGTGACTCGGCGGCATAGCCGTCCACCGCGTACATGCGCTCGTGGGCGGTGGCGATGGCCTGAACGTCGCCGGCGGCTTCGGCGTCGGCCACGGCGCGTTGCACCTCGCGCAGTTCGGCGTCGCCGTCCAGCACGTAGTCCAGCGCGCTGCGGTCGCGGTCGGTGATCTCCTGGCTGACGCTGGCGATGGTCAGACCGGCCGGCACCTGGAGTTCGCCGGCATCCGAGTCGATTTCACCCAGGATCAGCGAGAACAGGCTGGATTTTCCGGTGCCGTTGCGGCCGACGATGCCCACGCGCTGACCGGCCGACAGCGTCATGGTGACGTTGTCGAGCAGCTTGCGGGGGCCGCGGCGCAGGGCGACCTGATTCAGGGTGATCACGATGGGAACCTTGGTTTGTCCGGATGCGCGTTGCGCAAAGCGGGAATTATACGGACGCCCAAGCTCGCGCTAGCATGGAGGCAAGTTTTCCGACATGTCGGGTCGCGGATGTTGCAAGTCCATCAATTTCCTTGTCTGTCAGACAATTACTGTTTCCTGATTCGTGACGACGCGACCGGTTGTGTCGCCTGCATCGACACGCCGGACGGCGATGCCATCGCCCGCCAGCTCGATGACCTGGGCTGGTCGCTGGACTGGATTCTGAACACGCACTGGCATCCCGATCATGTCGGTGGCAACACGATGCTCAAGGCCCGTTACGGCTGCCGGATCATCGGTCCCGCTCACGAGGCCGACCGAATTCCCGGCATCGACCAGACGGTCGACGAGGGCGACGAGGTGATGGTCGGCGAGTGTCGGGCGGAGGTGCTCCACACGCCGGGGCATACGCTGGGGCACATCGTCTACCACTTCGCCGACGAGCATAAGGCGTTTGTTGGCGACACCCTTTTCGCGCTGGGCTGCGGGCGCCTGTTCGAAGGCACGCCGGAGCAGATGTGGAACTCGTTGTCGCGGCTGCGCGAATGGCCGGATGACACGGTGATCTACTGCGCGCACGAGTACACCCAGGCCAATGCTCGCTTCGCGCTGAGTGTCGACGGCGACAATCCGGCATTGCGTGAGCGCGCCGAGGCGGTGGATGCGCAGCGGGCGCGCGGCGAATTCACGGTGCCCACGACCATTGCGCTGGAGCGGGCGACCAACCCGTTTCTGCGTGCCGACGATGCCGACCTGCAGGCCGCTGTCGGCATGAGTGGTGCGCCGCTGCCGGACGCGTTTGCCGAGATTCGTCGACGCAAGGATGCGTTCTAGAAGGACCGTCCCCGCATCGCTAGACTCTGCGGCCCACCGACGACGGGCGAACGCATGTCACTGACGATTTTCCACAACCCCCGCTGCAGCAAGAGCCGGCAGACCCTGGCTCGTATCGAGGATGCCGCTGCCGAGCATGATGTGGTGCTTTATCTGGAGACACCGCCTGATGCGGTGACGCTCAAGGGCATGGTCGACAAGCTGGGCCTGCCCGTCACCGACATCATCCGCTTCAAGGAAGCGCTGGCGAAGGAGCTGGGCATCAGCGCCGGGGATGACCGGCCGGAAGCCGAATGGATCGAATTGCTGGTGGCGCATCCGAAACTGCTGGAGCGTCCGATCGTCGTCGCCGGCGACCGGGCAGTGATCGGCCGGCCGCCGGAAAATGTTGACGCGCTGCTCTAGTCGTCAGCTCGCCTTGCGGTCGATGATGACGCCGTGATCGGCCTGAACGTCGGCCGTCTTCGGCGGGTTGCCGGTGATCAGGCGGTCCGCCGAGGTTCCGAAAAACCGCGATAGCCACTGGATGGTGACCGTCATTCGCTGATCGGGCTCGATCAGTGAGGCGATGTGGATGAGCGACCACACCAACCAGGCGAAGGCGCCCTTGACCTTCCAGCCGAAGATCTCGCCGACGCAGCGGTAGCGGGCGATGATCGCCATCGACCCCTTGTCGTGATAGTGGAACGGTTTGGCCGCCTTGCCCTTGGCCTGTCGCTTGAGCTGTTTGGCGACGTATCGGCCCTGCTGCATGGCCACCGGGGCCAGCCCGGGCAGCGTGCCGCCCTTGCCATCAGGTGCACAGGCCAGATCCCCGATCACGAAGATGTTCGGATGGCTGGGCATTTGCAGGCATTCGTTGACGACCAGGCGGCCGGGCTTGTCCGTTTCGCCCTGGGTGCGGGCGGCCAGGGTCCTGCCGAACTGTGACAGGGTCACGCCAGCGGCCCAAAGCACGTTGCCGGTCTCGATGGTCTCCGTGCTCTTGTCCGGCGCCTGGATCGTCACCGAGTTCTCGGTGATGTCGTTGGCCATCCGGTTGGTGCGGACCTCGACCTTGAGTTCTTCCAGCATCGTCTTTGCCGCGTCCCGCAGATTGTCCGAATACGCCGGCAGGATGTTGTCGGTGCCCTCGACAAGAATGATGCGGGCATCGCGCGGGTCGATGGCCCGGAAGTTGCCGACCATGACTCGCTGCGTGAGATCGCCCAGTGCGCCCGCCAGCTCGACGCCGGTGGGGCCGCCGCCGACGATGACGAAGGTCAGCAGCCGGCGTCGCCGCTCCGGGTCCGGTTCCTTTTCCGCTTCCTCGAAGGCGCGGAACAGCCGGTGACGCATTTCCAGCGCATGCTCGACCGTCTTGAGCCCCGGCGCATGCTCACGCCAGTGGTCGTTGCCGAAATAGTGGTGCTTGACGCCGGTGGCGGCGATCAATGTGTCGTAGGGTGCCTCGCCGCCTTCGTAGAACACGATCTGGCGGTTCACGTCCACGTCGTAGACGGTGCCGAGCAGCGTGCGCACGTTCGGGTACTTGCGCAGCACGACGCGCTGCTGGGTCGAGATGTCGCCCACCGTGAGCGTGCCGGTGGCCACCTGGTAGAGCAGTGGCTGGAACAGGTGGAAATTTCGCTTGTCCAGTAGCGTGACGTCGTATCCGCTGCGCCCGAGTGCACGGGCCGCGAACAATCCCCCGAATCCCCCCCCGACGATCACGACACGATGCTGGTCCGATGGTCTGGGAGTCTGTTGCTGCATTGGCTGAGACCTCCGATGTCTGAATGCTGCGGTGCAGCAGAATAACATGCCGCCCGTCTTCACCTGAGATGGTCCTCGGGCTGCTACGCTCCGTCCGGTCCGATGAACGGAGTGGTGGCGACCAGCGGGTTTCCGAGGCTGGCTTTCACGCGTCCTTGCCTGATCCTGCGATAAGTTCAGCCTGTCGTCGCAACCGGTTCGTCACGGGCGATCGGGTCTGTTGGGCGGGGATGTCGTCGATGATGGGTATCGTATTCACTGAGTTTTTCGACATGGTCGAGCACCGGCACGGCCTGCGCATGTCCGAGCAGTTGCTGGACGCCGTGGCGCCTGCGAATGAAGGCGCCTATACGGCGGTCGGCAACTACGACCATCAGGACATGATGAGATACGTCGCCGAACTTGCCCGGGACACCGGGCGGTCGGTGGACATGATTCTGGCCGAATTCGGCGAGTATCTGTTCGAGGTCTTCGTACGCCGTTACCCTGGGTTGATTGAGTCGGCAGGATCGGCCATCGAATTTCTCGGTTCCGTCGAAGCGTTCATTCACGTGGAAGTCGTCAAGCTCTATCCCGATGCCGAGTTGCCCCATTTCGAGTACCCGGTTCGCGAACAGGGCCGCTTGGTGATGGTGTACCGGTCCAGCCGCTGGCTGGCTCCATTTGCGCTGGGCCTGATTCGGGGGTGTATCGCGCATTTTGGTGACGCGTTGGAGGTGCGGATGACCGATCTGTCGGAGCAGGGCACCAGAGCACGGTTCGAGATCACGCCGGTGGCATGAACGAGTCCGACGAACTGCCGCTGCTGCGACGCAAGCTGGCCCGCGAACGCAAGGCGCGGGAAGAAGCGGAGACCCTGCTCGAAGCCAAGGCGCGGGAGCTGCATGAGCGCAATCGCGAGCTGCGCCGGTCCAACGAGGAACTGGAGCGATTCGCCTACGCAGCCTCGCACGATCTGCGTGCACCGCTGCGCACGATCGCCGGATTTTCGGATTTGCTCCAGCGCAAGGAAGCGGCGTCGATGTCCGACTCCGGACGCGAGTTCCTGGAGCTGATCCAGGAAGCCGTGTCGCAGATGGACAACCTGATCGAGGATCTGCTGCAGTTCTCGCGCGCCAATCGGGTTGAGGTGAACTTCGAGCCCATCGATCTGGCCGAGGTGATCGACGACGCCAGTGACCGCCTGCGTTCGCTGATCGAGCAGCAGTCGGCGACGATCGAGGTCGGGCCGCTGCCGCAGGTGTCGGGGCATGCCGGCTTGCTGACGCGTTTGTTCCAGAACCTGATCAGCAACGGCTGCAAGTTCGCCCGGCCCGGGGTTCCCCCGGTCGTGAGAATTTCAGCGGCGCCAGACGGTGATCAGGTCTGTGTCCGGGTGGAGGACAATGGCATCGGCATCGAGCCGGAGTACCAGGAACAGATCTTCCAGATGTTCGCGAGGCTGCACAACGCCGACGACTATCCCGGTACCGGGATTGGTCTGGCGCTCTGCACCCGCATCGTCGAGCGGCACAGCGGACGGATCGACGTGGTGTCGCAGCCGGGAGAGGGCGCGACGTTCCGCGTGTGGCTGCCCGGGCCGGCGGGTGGTGGGTCCTGACAGGCGCCGGACCGGGTGGGAACCACCACGATCCGGCATGCCGTCGATCCGCTGATCAGGCGTTCTTGTACGCCTCGATCGATTTGGCGATCTCTTCCTTGGCCTTGGCCGCGCCTTCCCAGCCGGTGACCTTGACCCACTTGCCGTCTTCCAGGTCCTTGTAACGCTCGAAGAAGAACTGGATCTTGTTGCGCAGGCGGATGGGGACGTCGTCCACGTCCTGGATGTCGGTGTAGAAACCGGTTGAAACCTTGTCGGTGGGCACGGCCAGGATCTTGGCGTCCAGTCCGGATTCGTCCTCGGTGTGCAGTACGGCGACCGGGCGGCACTTGATGGCGCAGCCGGGCACGATTGGGTACGGGGTCAGGACGAGCACATCGACCGGGTCGCCGTCATCGTAAAGCGTCGCCGGCACGTAGCCGTAGTTCGCCGGATAGTGCATCGCGACGTTCATGAAGCGGTCCACCATCAGGACGCCGCTGTCCTTGTCGATCTCGTACTTGACGGGGCCGGTCTCGGCGGCGATCTCGATGACGACGTTGACCTCGTCCGGCGCGTTCTTGCCGGGCGTCATGGAATGAAAACTCATCAGTATTCTCTTTGGCTGGTTGAGTGGATGTCTTAACGGGATGTACTTAGAGGGTGAACTCGCGGCCGGTCTTCTTCTCGACCCGGACCTTTCTGAGCCTCACGTACCGCGGCATGCCGTTGCGGTAGGGTGGTGGTTGCTCCCCCTGGATCAGGGGCAGCATGTACCGGCGACAGGCTTCGGTGATGTGAAACCCGTCCTCGGAAATGTAGTCGGCGGGCATGGTCTTCTCGACGTTGGCCACTTCCGACAATGGAGCCTCGCCCAGCGTCCATCGATAGGGCTCGTCGGATTGGCGTTCGATCGTGACCATGACGCCCGACTTGCCGGCGATGGCGTACTCCACCGCGGCGCGGCCCGCGGCGTAGGACTGCTCCAGGTCGGTCGCCGAGGCGATATGCCGCGCCGAGCGCATCAGATAGTCGGCGATGGCGTAGTGGTACTTGAGCCCCAGTTCGGCCTTGATCAGCGCCGCCAGTGACGAGGCCACGCCGCCGAGCTGGGTGTGGCCGAAGGCATCGGTGGTGCCGGCGTCGGCGACGAAGCGGCCGCTTGCGTCCTTGATCCCCTCCGAGGCGACGATGGTGCAATAACCGTAGGCCCGCACGCAGGCGTCAACACGCTGGAGAAACGCCTTGGGGTCGAAGGTGACCTCGGGAAACAGCAGGACATGCGGCGATTCGCCCTCCGCCTCGGCGGCCAGGCCGCCGGCGGCCGCGGTCCAGCCGGCGTGTCGACCCATGACCTCGAGGATGAACACCTTGGTCGAGGTCAGGCTCATCGACTCCAGATCGAAGCCGGCCTCGCGGATCGACACCGCCGTGTACTTGGCGACCGAGCCGAAGCCTGGGCTGCAGTCGGTGAACGGCAGGTCGTTGTCCATCGTCTTGGGGATGTGAATCGCCTGGACGGGATAACCCATTGCCTCGCCGAGCTGAGACACCTTGAGACAGGTGTCCGCCGAGTCGCCGCCGCCGTTGTAGAAGAAGTACCCGATGTCGTGTGCGCGGAACACCTCGATCAGGCGCTCGTACTGTTCGCGGTTGGCTTCCAGGCTCTTGAGCTTGTAGCGGCAGGAGCCGAAGG
>CALBOV010000219.1 GCA_937896565.1 uncultured Salinisphaerales bacterium | reverse complement strand
GTCGCCGAGATCAAGCGCATCGCGGACAAGGGCTGCACGGCCGTCTCGCTGAACGAGAACCCGACCAAGCAGGAGCTGCCCAGCATTCACAACAGCTACTGGGAGCCGATGTGGCAGGCCATCACCGAGCACGACATGGTCATGTGTCTGCACATCGGTGCCGGCAACCCCGCACCGCATGCGTCCATGGAATCGCCGATCGAGGCCTGGATCACGACCATGCCGATGTCCATCGCGACCGGTGCGGCCGACTGGCTGAACCTCGCCGCGCTGGAGCGCTATCCCAACCTGAAGATCGCGCTGTCCGAAGGCGGCATCGGCTGGATTCCGTACTTCCTGGAACGTGCCGATTTCAGCCACGAACGGCACAAGGCCTGGACCCACAACGGCTTCAAGAACATGAAGCCCAGCGAGGTGTTCCACCGCCATTTCATGTGCTGCTTCATCGACGACAAGTTCGGTCTGCAGAACCTGAACTACCTCAATGAGGACATGGTCGCCTACGAAACCGACTACCCGCATTCGGATACGCTGTGGCCGGAGGTGCCGGAATACCTGTGGGACAGCGTCAAGCACCTGACCGATGCGCAGATCGACAAGGTCACGCACGGCAACGCGGCACGCTTCTTCCGCTACGACCCGTTCCAGCACCATTCGCGTGAGGAACTGACGGTTGGCGCATTGCGTGCCCAGGCCGAGGCGGATGGCGTCGACACCACCCCGGTCTCGCACGGCGGAGCCGCCCCGGTGGAGAAGGGTTCCGAGCCGCGTCCGGTGACCTCGGGCGATCTGTTCAAGATGTTCTCCCACCACTCCAAGGCCGCCTGAGGTTCGCGAGCGGCATCGGTCCGGGGGTCTCGGCGCCCGGACCTGCTTGGTATGCTGGAACAAGTCTCGTCCGGTGGGCGCACCGGGCGGGATGGTCGTTGCACGTCTGAGTCGATAACAACAACAAGGGAGACACTCGGATCATGAAACGCCTGTCGATGGTGGACGACATGTTCCTGCGGTTCGAAAGCCGCCGGATGCCCCTGCATATCGGCATGCTGCTGCTGCTGGAGCCTCCGGACGATGCGCCGGAGGATTTCGCCGCACAACTGGCCGACAAGCTGAAGCAGTCCACCCGAACCGCGCCGCCGTTCAACCGGCGACTGGTGCGCCGACGCGGCCTGCACTACTGGGAGGAGGACGAGGAGTTCGACCTCGCCCACCACTTCGCGCATACCGCGCTGCCCAAACCGGGACGGATTCGCGAACTGCTGGCGATGATCTCGCGTGTGCACTGCGCGCACATCGATCGCGCCTATCCGCTGTGGCGAGTCTATTTCATCGAGGGTCTCGAGGACGGGCGCTTCGCGGTGTACATGAAGGTGCACCATTCGGTGACCGACGGCGTCGCCGGCATGCGCATGCTCATGGACGCGATGTCGAACGATCGGGAGGCCTCCACCAGGCTGCCGCCAATGTGGGAGGTCGGTCGGACCGCGTCGAAGCGCAAGGCCCAGCCGCTGCCGGTGCCCACGCCAGCGCTGGGTTATGTCAACGCGATGCGCAACCTGGCCCGGGAACGTTCGCTGGGGCCGCTGTTCCGTGAGCTGAGCCATTCCGCCAGTGACCTTCGGAAGAAGAATCCGGATTTCGTGATGGGTGGTCAGGCGCCGCGCACCATCTTCAACGAGAAGGTCAGCGCCACGCGTCGTTTTGCCGCGCAGTCCTACTCGACATCACGCATGCGCGCGGTCGCGGAGGCCTTCGACGCCAGTCTCAACGACGTGGTGCTGGCCATGTGTGGCGGTGCGCTGCGGACCTACCTGGCGGCGATGGACCAGTTGCCCGGAAAGTCACTGGTCGCCGGCGTGCCGGTGTCCGTTCGCAAGAAGGGCGACACGGGTCTGGGCAACGAGGTGTCGTTCACGCTGACGCATCTGGGCACGCATATCGAAGACCCGGTCGAGCGCCTGCTGGCGGTGAAGCGCTGCATGGATACCAACAAGCAGCGCATGCAGCATCTGACCTCGGGCCAGCTCATGGCGTATGCGGCGCTGATGCTGATGCCGGGCGCGCTCAACGAAGTACTGCACTTCTCGAAGGACACGACGCTGGGCAACGTGTGCATCTCCCACGTGCCGGGTCCGCGTGAGGACATGTACTGGCAGGGCGCCAGACTCTCGGGTCTTTATCCGGCCTCCTTGCTGCTCGACGGCCTGACCCTCAACATCACCCTGATCAGCCGGCATGACACGGTCGATTTCGGCATCGTCGCCTGCCGCAAGACGGTGCCCAGCGTGCAGCGGCTGCTGGACTATCTCGAGGATGCGCTGGTGGAACTGGAAGCAGGCGTGAAAAAGCGTCGGCGCGGCCGCCGGAAGCCGGTGGCGCGCAGCAAGTCATGACGCCACAGGACGTCATCACCACGTCTCCGAAACCCGCCGATCCGACGGAGCCCGAGCTGGTGCATCATCCGCTGGCGCTGAGCCGGCGCAGCCGGATCAAGCTGTGGCTGATGCGCTGGCTGATGCGGCCGCTGATTGGTCGCCTGTTCCGTGCGAGCCTGCCGCGCCTGTACAAGGCGCAGCTTCAGGTCTCGTCGATGAAATGCGGTGACACCGTGGGCCTGCCGGTGGAGTATCGCCTGGTCGGGAGGTCGCCCGGGCATGTGGTCGGCAGCCTGTCAGCGTCGGCGCCGGTTGTTTTATGGCTGCATGGCGGTGGCTTTGTCATGCCCGCCGCGCCGGCGCAGCACCTGCCGATGGTGGCGCGGTTGAGCCGCGAGCTGGGTGGCGCCGGCTTCCTGCCGGACTACCGGCTGGCGCCGCAGAATCCGTTTCCGGCGGCGCTGGATGACTGTGAACTCGCGTACATCAGCCTGCTCGATCTGGGCGTGCCGGGCGAGCGTATCGTGCTCGGGGGCGATTCCGCTGGCGGCAATCTGGTGTTCGGCCTGCTCCAGCGGATTCGCCGCGCCGGGCTGCCGATGCCGGCCTGCGCGATTCCGGTCTCGCCGGTGACCGAGATGGGGCGTGGTCACACGCCACCATCCCGGTATCGGCTCAGCCGGCGCGATCCGCTCCTGCCGATCAAGTCGATGGCGGGCCTGTTGCAGCTCTACATCCAGGATCGGGACACCGCCGATCCGGAAATCTCGCCGCTGTACATGAACTGCGAAGGGCTGCCACCGCTTTACTTCATCGCCAGCAGCAACGAGATCCTGATGGATGACTCCGTGCTGCTCGCAAAACGGACCGCGGAGGCCGGCGTGCCCACGCGTTGCCACATCTGGCCCTATCTGCCGCATGCCTTTCCGCTGTTCGCGTCGATGTTCCCGGAAGCCCGGGCCGCCTGCGATGCGATGGCGGTGTTCGCCAGGGCGCAGCTCGACGCCGCTTCAGCCTGAAGCGTGTTATTTGCAGCGCCGTGCCAGCTCGGTCTGCCAGCGGGCCACGGCGAGCAGATGCGAGCCGAGCAGGGCCTTGCCGGTGACGATCAGTGCGGCGGCGAGTTCCCGCTGCGGGTCCGCCCAGCCGAACACGTTCATCATGCCGACGTGTCCGTAGACCCGTCCGGTCATGGGGCCGAACATCCCGACGGGATTGGCGCCCAGCATCATCCCCATGCTGTAGCGCATCGGTAGCCCGAGGGTTCGGTCGATGCGGACGCCGGAGGCCGGCTTGCGCAGCAGTCGCACCGTTTCCGGACGCAGGATCTGCCGGTCCTGCCAGCGCCCGTTGTTCAGCAGCATCTGGAAGAATCGGGAGAGTTCGTCGGCGGTGCAATGCATGTTGCCGGCGGGTATTACCGCATCAAGGAAGACGTCGGAGTTGGAGATCTCCACGACCTCCTCCATCGGTACGGCCAGAAAGCTCTGGAGGAACAGGTTGGAGACGCGATCGATCTTTCTGCCCGCCATGTAGTTGTGGGCGACGGCGTGCCGGTGTTCTTTCGGCAGTCCGTAGGTGAAGTGGGTCATGCCCAGCGGCTTGCGCAGGGTCTCGTCGAGGTAGGTCCGGATCGACTGCCCGGTTACCCGCTGGATGATTTCGGCGAGGACGAAGCCGCCGGTCAGCGCGTGATAGGCGACCTTTCGGCGCCTGTGCGCCGGCTTGGACCGGCTGATCACGTCGATGCAGTAGTCCCAGTCCAGCAGCAGTTCCGGGCGCAGCTCATCGGACGGAACATGGAACGAAGGAAAGCCGCCGCGGTGCGACAGCACATGCGCGATGGTGGTCGACCCCTTGCCGTGCCGGGCGAACGCCGGAATGAATCGGCTCACCGGATCGTGCAGTCCCGCGCCGCCATCCTCGATCAGCTTGAGCATCAACGCGGCGGTCGCCGCCTTGCTGGCCGAAAAGATGCACATCGGTGTTTCGGGTGTCAGCAGCACCTTGGTCGCGGACGCCGGCTCATGAGGCCCGTTGCCGCGCGCATGGCCGATCGTGCGGTCCAGGATCACCTCGCCGCGATGACGCAGGCAGACGCCGACGCCCGGATAGGCGCCGCTGCGGTACAGACCCTGGGTGGCCTTCCAGATCGCGTCGATCTCTCGCCGGGAAAGGCCGGAGTTCAGCGCGCGGGCCTCATTGACCTCATCGACTCGACTAACGCTGTCCACATCGCGTGGAATCCGGACATGGCCGGAGCGGCGTTTTCGCAGCATGTTGTTGCGTCCCCCTGGTAAGCGGCGGCGCTCCTCGGTCGGTGGTGGCGGCCGGGCGCGCTCTGGTTGAATCTAATGGCCGGTCTGCGGCATCACTTCGCGCATGTGCTTGCAGCCGAAGGCGAGAATCGCGGCGCCAATTGGGCAGCAGACCGCGATGACGACCGCCATGCCCCGGCCGATGAACTCCGGGCCGCCGAACACGTGATCGGAGACGGCGGCGATCAGGATCGGGCCGGTCGCGCTGCCGATCAGGCCGGCCGTGGCCGCGAAGAACGCGACGCCGGTGCCACGCAGTTCGTTGGGCGTGACCAGATTCAGTGCGGCGGCCGAGCAGGCGGGCAGCGTCGCCAGCAGCACCAGGAAGGTCCCCGCGCCGGCGAGGAAGATCCACGGGTTGCCGCTGGTGGTCGCGATGATGCCGACCGGCGCCGCGATCAGCAGGCAGCCGGCGTACCAGCGCAATTGTGCGTCGTGCAGGCCACGTCGATACATCGCGTCGACCGCCCAGCCGCCGACCAGCTTGCCGGTGATGCCCGCCACCACGAGTGTCAGGCCCAGACCCAGGCCGATCTTGCTCGGTGTCCAGCCGAAGGCGCGTCCCATGTGGGCGGGGTACCAGATGGCCGAACCTGCGAGAACAATCGATGCCAGGGCGAATCCCGCGTAGTGGTAGGCGAAGAACCGCCAGCGCGGTCGCATGAAGCGGAGCAGATCGCCGTAGGCGAGCACCAGACCTTTCCAGAACCCCCGGCGCTGCACGGTGGCCTGGCTGCTTTTGCCGGTTCTGACCGGCTCCGGAAACGTGAACACGACGAAGGACAGCAGGGCGCCGGGAATGCCGATCACGAAGAACACCGCCTGCCAGGAGCGGACATCGCCAACCAGCGGAATGGCGATGGTGGCGGTTTGCGACACGGCTTCCACGATGGCGCCACCGAACAGGTAGGCGGTGCCGGAACCGATGGTCGCGCCGATGGCATAGACCGCCATGGCCGAGGTGAGACGCTCGCGGGGAAACAGGTCGGTGAGCATCGAGGTCGCGCAGGGGTTCAGGCCCGCCTCACCGGCGCCGACGCCGACGCGCGCCAGCAGCATGTGCCAGAAATGCTGGGCCAGGCCGCAGGCGGCGGTGGCCAGCGACCAGATCGCCACGCAGCCGAAGATGATCCGGCGCCGGTTGAAGCGATCCGCCAGCGCACCGGCGGCGAGGCCCAGCAGCGAGTAGGTGAGGGCGAAGGCCAGGCCGTGCAGCATGCCGAACTGCACGTCGGTGATGTTCAGGTCGCGTTTGATCGGGTCGACCATCAGCGAAATGATGAAACGGTCGAGTATCGACAGCCAATACAGCAGCGCCAGCACGATCGTGGCGTACCAGGCGACCGATGACGGCGGGTAGGGCGAGTTCGCCGGGGCGCCGCCCGCGATCGGTGTGGATTGCTGCATGTCCGTCTCCTCGCCCCCGATCGGGTTGATGTCGGGGGTGCGATGTGCCGCTGCGATGGCGGTTGCTGTCAGTGTTTCGTGGACTTAAATCCACAACACTGTCGATTAGTGGTCAATGGTAGCCGATCCGGCGGGACTTGGACGAGCCGTGGGCGACGACGGGGCGTCACCGGCGTGGGTCGGAGGGGGAGCGAGCGAGGCCGGAGCCCGCCACCGGTTCAGGCGGCGGCGTTCCAGTTCAGCTGGCGCTGCGAGAACATCCGGGGTGCGGGCGCCAGGGGTTCGTCATGGATGAACGCGGCGAGGCGCTGGATGGCGATCCGGCTTTCCGGCATGAACGCGAACAGCGGGAATGCGTGGGCCATGCCTCTCCAGACTTCCAGATGGAATGGCACGCCCGCCTTGTTCGCCTGATCGGCCGCGCGCAGACAGTCGTCCAGCAGGACCTCGGTGTCGCCGACAATGCCCATCATCGGCGGCAGGTCGTCAAAGTCGGCGAGCGCCGGTGACAGATAGCGATCGCGCGTGACCGCCGTGCCGGAGTACAGACCGGCCAGTGCGGACAGGCGCTTGGCTGGCAGGATCGGATCGCGGCGCGCGTTTCGCTGTCGCGACACGCCGCTGAATGTGAAGTCCGTGACCGGCGAGATCACGATGGCCCGCGCCGGCATCGGCGTGGTTTCGTCCCGCAGCGCCAGCAGCGTGCTCAGGACCAGGCCGCCACCGGCGGATTCGCCGATCAGCGTGATGTCTTCCGGACGGTGCCCGTTGGCCAGCAGGTGGTGATAGGCGGCGACGCAGTCTTCCAGGCCGCCGGGAAACGGCGTCTGCGGGGCCAGCCGGTAGTGCATGATCCAGACTTCGCAGCGGGCCGTCCGGCAGATCTCCGATGCGAAGCTGCGTTGCAGCCCGGCCGCGCGCAGCACAAAGCCGCCGCCGGGGAAGTACAGGCACACGCGCCGACCGGAGTCGCCGTCGAGGCGGATTCGTTCGCCCTGAAACCCCGGGGCGGAGATTGGCTCCATGGACGTGCCGGGGGCCAGCGGTCGGGCCGATTCGAACCGTTCCGTCCGCGTCTGCAGGCCTTGCAACGTCCGGACCGGGGTGAAGCGCAGCAGCGGCTTCAGGGTTTGCCGGGCGGCGAAATTGAAGACGCGAGCCTGCCAGCTAGGCATGCGAGGGAGCGGGACGGTGTTCGGCGGGTCGGGAGTGCGAGCGCATGCATGGAGCCACGAAAGTGTGCGGTGCGGAGCCCTCAGGCCAGCAGGGAGCGCTTCCATTCCCCGAGGTCATGCAGCCAGCGCTGCGGTCGGCGCAGGATGGAGCGGGTGAGGTCGGCCACGCGCAGCAACGCGGAACGCTGCGATGACGGCAAGTGGTCGACCAGCTCGTTGAGCCCCTCCTGGATGGCGCGTTGCAACCGGAAGTACTTGAGCTGGATGTCGTCGCCGAACAGCGGGTCGTCGACGAACCGGGTCCGGCTCTTGAGCTGGTTCCAGTCCTCCACGCCGATCTCGCCGGTGGCCAGCGGGAAGACGTCGGATGTCTCGAAGTGCAGGTGCTTGCGGTAGCCGTCGATGAACCGTTCCAGCAGCGCGGCCAGCTCCGGCCGGTTCGCGCGCCGTCCGTCGCGGATGTGGCGCAGCTCGACATAAAGGTCCTTGCTGACGCCGGACAACGCCTGGTGATCGGAGACCAGCCGGTTCAGTTGTCGCTTGAACCGGGGATGCTCACGCCGCAGGTGATCGAACAGCAGGTTCTCCCGGGTGTGGTGGTAGCGGTCCGGGTAGTAGATCAGGTAGTCGACGATGTCCGCGAGCAGGTGATAGTCGGGAATCCGGCCGGGCTGGAGCTTGGCTGTTTCGTCGGCCAGCGTGTCCAGCAGGATGTGCAGACAGCGATGCTCGGCGATCAGGATCGACACGATGCCTTCCCAGCCGGCGTCGCGGTCGAGATCGTCACGGTGAGGAAGGTCGCCGATCAGCGCGTGCAGTGAGGTTGCCATGGATTCATTTTCGCCGGTCAGTGTGCGGAAGTCCTGATCGCAGCCTTCCGCATCCTGCGCTGGAGGTCCAGTGGCCCGGTGGGCGCGTTGTCTGACTGTTCCGTCAGCGGCCGCGTTCGGGCCCGATCATACTGCGGGCGCGGTGCCCTGCGTGGCAATCTGCCTTGATTGGACCTGCAGGGTCCGGCGTCGTCTGCGGGGCGGTGGCTACACTCCGACCAGAGGCGAAGTCCCATAACAAGCGCTTTTCGCGTCGATATCGTCGGCGTCAGGAGTGCGATTCAAACAGCAGGAGGAGCGAGCATGTCGGTATCAGGCCAGTGGAAGATCACCATCAGCGCGCCGACCGGACCGGAGGAAACGGTGCTGGATCTCCATGAGCACAATGGCACGCTGACCGGTTCCCAGACCGGTCGCGGATCGACGACCGAGATCTCCGACGGTCGTCTCGACGGGGCCACCATCGCCTGGGTCAACAACATCAGGAAACCGATGAAGATCAAGGCGAAGTTCACGGCTGAGGTGGACGGCGACCGGATGAACGGCAAGGTCAAGGTCGGACTCATGCCGGCGATGAAATTCACCGCCGTACGAGCATAGATCGGCCACAAACCTTGCACCGGCGGGCTGTTCCGGTGCCCGATTGCCCGGTAGCGGTGTCGTGTTATCGGACCACCCGAGGTCGGATGCGGGGCAGGTTGACGCGTAAAAAAAATTGATGTCATAGTGCTGACACCAAATAGACGGAGACGCGTGATGTCCGCCCTCTACTACGACCCCTACAAGGTCGAGATCAAGACCGATCCCTATCCGCTTTATCGCCGCATGCGCGAGGAAGCGCCGCTCTACTACAACGACGCGTACGACTTCTACGCCTGCAGCCGGTACGAGGATGTCGAGAAGGGTCTGAAGGACAAGGACACATTCATTTCCGGGCGCGGCGCGATCCTGGAGATGATCAAGGAGGACATCGAGTTTCCGCCCGGCCTGCTGATCTTCGAGGACCCACCGGTGCATACGGTGCACCGCATGATGTTGCAGCGCCTGTTCACGCCCAAGCGGCTGAACGGACTGGAAGAAAAGGTGCGCAGCTACTGCGTGCAGTGTCTGGACCCGCTGGTCGGGTCCAACGAGTTCGACCTGGTCACCGAACTGGCCGCGGCGATGCCCATGCGCGTCATCGGCATGCTGCTGGGGATTCCGGAGGAGGATCACGCGCGGGTGCGCGAGCAGGTGGACGCGAGCCTGCGGACGGAAGCCGGCAAGCCGATGGAGTATGTCAGCGCCAACATGACCGGCGAGGGTTTCGAGGAGTACATCGAGTGGCGGGCCAAGAACCCGTCGGACGACGTGATGACGGAGCTGCTCAACGCCGAGTTCAAGGACGAGACGGGCACGGTGCGCAAGCTGCACCGCGAGGAGTTGCTGACCCTGATCAACGTGCTGGCGGGGGCGGGCAACGAAACCACGACCAAGCTGATTGGCTGGTCCGGCAAGCTGCTGGCCGAGCATCCGGACCAGCGCCGACAGCTCGTCGAGGACCCGTCGCTGATTCCGGCCGCGGTCGAGGAAATCCTGCGCTACGAGCCGCCGCCGCCACATGTCGGACGCTACGTCGCCAAGGACGTGGAGATCCAGGGTCAAACCGTGCCCGCCGGCAGCGCCATGCTGTTTCTGGTCGGATCGGCGAACCGGGACGATCTGGCCTTTCCGGATGGAGACAGGTTCAACATCAACCGAGACCTGACCCGGCGTCATCTGACGTTCGGCTATGGCGTGCACACCTGCATCGGCGCCGTGCTGGCACGTCTGGAAGGCCGCGTCGCGCTGGAGGAAATGCTCAGGCGCTTCCCCGAATGGGAGGTGGACCTGGAAAACGCGCATCTGGGTTCGACGTCCACCGTGCGCGGCTGGGAGTCGATGCCGATCTACTTCAACGAGGCGGGTCTGGCTGCATCGAGGGCGCGCAAGGCCGCCGCAGAGGCCGCGCAGGACGCGCCTGCCGCCGACAACGTGTCCATCGACGGCACGTGGACGGTGACCGTGAAGGCGCCGACCGGCGCGGAGGACACCACGCTGGTGTTGCGAGAATCCGACGGTGTGCTCACCGGCACCCAGTCGGGTCGCGGCATCGAGACGCCGATCGCCGACGGCACGTTCAGGGATGGCGAGGTCTTCTGGATCAACCAGATCACCAAGCCGATGAAGATGAAGCTGAAGTTCAGCGGCAAGCTGCGCGGCGACCGGATCGAAGGCAAGGTCAAGGCCGGCATCATCGGCTCGTTCGAGTTCTCGGCCGTCAAATCCGGCTGATACGCCTCCGGACGGGGGCGTCGTGCGTCAGGGGGGGGTTGTCCCGCCGGGCCCGCGGTCGCTGTTCACGGCATCCCTGATCAGGCCGATGACCCAGGTCATCGCGTCGATGGCCTGATCCGGCGGCAGCCGCCAGGCGGTGAGCAGCCGGGCGTAAGGCGGCACGTCCCACAACATGTCCAGCATCGCCGCCGTCATCACGCGTTGCTGTTCGGGCCAGTCCGGCTTCGCGCGAGTCACGGCGCCGAGCAGCGCCTCCCGGCGTGCCTCGTCAATGGCCGCGAACGTCGGGTCTTCCTCACGCGTCTCCGGTGTCGCCGAGAACGAGGTCAGGTAACGGAACACCTGCGCCGCGTGATCCGGGAAATTGTCCAACTGCAACTGGTCCAGCTGAATGCCCGATTCCTGCATCAGACGCTGGATGACCGCGTCGCGCAGATCCTTCTCGGTCGGGAAGTAGCGGTGCACCGTCCGGCTGCTCACCCCCGCGCGTTCGCCCACGGCGCGAAACGTCAGTTCCTTCCAGTTCCACGCGGAGAAGCCGTGTACCAGGTCCGAGCCGGCAGCGATGATGCGCTCGCGGGTCTGCGCGGACTGACGTTCGCGCAGCGGGCTGTTGTACTGCCGGCGCTTGTGCCCGCTGTCTGGCGTCGGGTTGGGTTTGGACGTGTCGTTCAACACTCGGTCATCGATGCGGGCCGGAAAGACCAACTACTGTAGCAGCGCCGATCACGGTTGCCCGAGTGGCCCGGTGCCACGACATGACGCACCATAGTGGACATGTCGGAACAGGCTGATCCAATCCCCACCGAGGGCGAAACTTCGCCGGCAAGCTGGGGACCGTTCGAACCGCTGCGCGAGCGAGGCTTTCGGCTGATCTGGCTGGCCAGCCTGCTGTCGAACTTCGGCTTCCTGATCCTGGGTGTCGGCGCTGCCTGGGAGATGACGCGGCTGAATGTGCCGGTGAGCATGGTTGCCCTGGTGCAGACGGCCATCACCTTGCCGCTGATGCTGATCGCGGTGCCGGCCGGCGCCATCGCCGACATGTTCGACCGCCGCAAGGTGGCGATGACCGGGCTCGGCTTCGCGATGCTCAGCGCCGCGGTGCTGACCATGTTGACGCTGGTGGGGTTGGCTACCCCCTGGGTGCTGCTGGGGTTTTGTTCGCTCATCGGCGCCGGCGTTGCGCTGTATGGTCCGGCCTGGCAGGCGTCGGTGATCGAGCTGGTGCGTCCCGACCGGTTGCCGGCGGCGGTCGCGCTGAACTCCGTGAGCTACAACCTCGCGCGAACCGTGGGTCCGGCACTGGGCGGTCTGGTGGTCATGGTGGCGGGGGCCTACGCGGCTTTCGGGATCAATGCCCTGTTCTATCTGCCGCTGCTCGGGGCGTTTCTTGCCTGGAAGCGCAAGCACATCTCGCCGCGTCTGCCGCCGGAGCAGCTGCATCGCGCGATCATTTCCGGCGCGCGCTACGCGATTCATTCGACGCCCATCCGCAATGTCGTGGTCCGGGCCTTTGTCGTGGGTGTGCTCGGGGCGTCGACCATGGCGCTCGCGCCGCTGGTCGCCAAGCATCTGCTGGATGGGGGCGCCAGCACCTATGGGTTGCTGCTGGGTGCGACGGGTGTCGGCGCGACACTGGGGTCGCTGTCGCTGGACAGGCTGCGCAGCGTGCTCAGCGCGGAGCAGGCGCTGCGGCTGTGCCCGATCGTGACCGGGCTGCCCATCATCGGCGTGGGGTTCAGCCACAGCCTGGCGCTCACCTGGACGTTGCTGCTGATCTCCGGCGCCGGCTACATGCTGATGATCGCGTTGCTCAACGTCGGCGTTCAGCTCTCGGCGCCGCGGTGGGTCACCGCCCGGGCGCTGGCCTGGTATCAGTCGGCGATCACCGGTGGCATCGCGCTGGGTGCCTGGCTCTGGGGGCTGGCGGCCGGAGAATGGGGGCTGGGCATGGCCTTTCTGCTGTCCGGCGTGCTGCTGGTGTTCAGCGCGCTGCTGGGTTTTCTGCTGCCGGTGCCGGACGGATCGCTGTCCGACGTGGAGGTGGTGCAACTGCGCAACGAGCTGGACGTGAGCATGCCACTGACCGCCCGCAGCGGTCCGGTGGTGATCGAGATCGACTACCGCGTCGATCCCGATAACGCCAGGGCGTTCTATGCGGTCATGCTCAAGGTGCAGCGGGCCCGCATGCGCAACGGCGGGCACGACTGGTCGATCTCGCGCGACATCGCCGATCCGTCACTGTGGACCGAGCGCTATCACTTCCTGACCTGGGGTGACTATATCCGCCAGCGGGCGCGCTTCACCCAGGCGGATCATGATCTTCAGGCCGAGGCCAGCGCCTTCCATCAGGGCGAATCGCTGATCGTGCGCCGACGTCTGGAGCGTCCATTCGGCTCGGTGCGATGGCGGGCGGATTCGCCGGACAGCGGGACTCCGGTCGAGCTGCTAACGCCGTAGTCCCGATCGGCGCGCGGCGATTGGCATGAGCGGAGCCGCTCGTTACTAATCAACAATGTCGACTAATTGTCCGGTCAGGCCTATACTTTTCCCTTCGAATAAGCCGGCGGATGCCGCGCGACAGAAACGGAGAAGACGATGCCCGAAGCCCTGATCATCGACGCGGTCCGCACGCCTCGTGGCGCGGGCAAACCCGGCAAGGGCGCGCTGGCCGGCGTGCATCCCCAGCACCTGGCATCCACCGTGCTCAAGGCCTTGCAGCAGCGTAACGACCTGGATACCGCGGACATCGACGACGTGATCTGGGGCACCAGCGCCCAGAAGGGCATGCAGGGCGGCGACCTGGGTCGCATGGCGGCGCTGGACGCCGGCTTCGACGTGACCGTCAGCGGCGTGACGCTGGATCGTTTCTGTGGCAGCGGGTTGACGGCCGCGAACATGGCCGCCGCGCAGCTGATGTCCGGCATGGAAGACCTGCTCATCGCCGGCGGTACGGAAATGATGTCGCTGATCACCACGATCGGCATGCAGGAACGCGAGGCCGGCCTCAAGCCGCTGATGATCGGCTCCGGCAACGCACGCCTTCAGGAGCGGCATCCGCAATCGAATCAGGGCGTCTGCGCCGACGCGATCGCTTCGATGGAAGGCATCGGGCGCGAGGCGCTGGATGCCTTCTCGGCCGAAAGCCAGCAGCGCGCGGCAAGGGCCATCCGGGAAGGCTGGTTCGCCCGGTCGCTGGTGCCGGTGCTGGACGAGGCCGGCAACACGATCCTTGATCATGACGAACACCCCAGGCCGCAGACCACGGTCGAGAGTCTGGCCGGACTGGAGCCGAGCTTCGCCAAGATCGCCGACATGCCGACCGATCGCAACGGCACGACCTTCCGGCAGCTGATCAACCGGCGCTACCCGGATCTGGACATCAAGCCGGTGCACCATGCCGGCAGTTCCTCCGGCGTGGTCGACGGCGCTGCCGGTCTGTTGATGGCCTCCGACGCCTACGCGCAGAAGCATGGCCTGACGCCGCGCGCGCGGGTCATCGCCACCGCCAACATGGGTGATGATCCGACGCTGATGCTCAACGGTCCCGTGCCCGCGGCCCGCAAGGTGCTGGCGAAGGCCGGTCTGACCAAGGACGATATCGACCTGTGGGAGGTTAACGAGGCCTTCGCCGTGGTCGTGGAAAAATTCATTCGCGATCTCGACCTGGATCGCGACACCGTCAACGCCAATGGCGGCGCGATCGCGCTTGGCCATCCCATCGGCGCGACCGGTGCGGTGCTGATCGGAACGCTGCTGGATGAGCTGGAGCGCCGTGACCTGCGGCGCGGACTCGTGACGATGTGCGCGGCAGGTGGCATGGCTCCTGCAGTCATCATCGAACGGGTTTAGGAGAAACTGCACGATGGAACAAGTGATGACCGATCAGGGCCGATCGCCTCGGAGGCGGCGCAACCCTGATCGCACGCGCAACGCGATTCTCGAGGCGGCAGGCAAGCTGCTCGCCAAGGACGGGCCGGAAGGCCTGAGCGTGTCGCAGGTTGCGCAGCTGGCCGGGGTCAACCGCGGCACCGCATACCAGCATTTTCAATCGCGTGAGCAGCTGGTCGAGGCGACCAAGGCTTGGGTCAGCGAACGCCTTTGCGAGGTCGCCTTCGGCGATTTCCAGCCGTCCAGCGACGACGAGCGCCTGGATCCGCGGCTGGTCTCCGAACACCTGATTGAATTCCTGATGGACAACCCGGAACTGGGTCGCGTGTGGTTGTTCGACGTGCTCAGCTCCCAGCGTCCGTCCGAGGACCCGTTCTGGAGCCTCTATCGGAGCTACTTCCAGAAGTTCGCGGAGTCCGAACTCGCCGAGCCCGGGATCGACTGCGACGTGCACGCCGTGGTCGTGCTGATGGGGACCTTCCTGTGGCCGGTCTGGGCGCGGGCGCATGCGCGGACCGCGAAGGAAAAGACGCAGATGGCCAAGCGCTTCTCCACCGAGATGCTGCGCATGAGCCTGCACGGCACGATGCGGCCGGAGAAATTCGCCGATCTGGACGCCAACCTCAAGCAGCTGTTCAACGGCAGCTAGCTGCTGATCCACCGGGCCCGCGTTCTGCGGGCCCGGTGCGTTCCTGGATTGAACCCCTAGAAGTTCCAGCGCAGCCGCGCGCCGATGGTGCGTGGCAGGCCCACGGACCGCGTCTCGATACCCAGCGCTGAATAGGTGCCACTGACGTAGGTGGCGTATTGCTCGTCCAGCACGTTGGTGGCGAATGCCGTGAACTCGAGCGGCCGTCCGAGGATGTCGGTCCAGGCCAGGTTGAAGTTCAGCAGCGCGAAGTCATCCAGAATGTCGAAGGGTGTCTGCCCGGTGGCGGCGGCGCGCATCTCGCCCGTGTAGGCGTAGGTCGTCCCGAAGTTCATCCGGCCCCAGCGCTGCGGAATGGGCAGGAAGAAGTTGAGGCTCGCCGCATAGGAGTGATCGGCGGCGAACGGCAGTTCGTCGCCTTCCACCGCGATCGGCGTGTAGGTGAAGCCTTCGAAGAAGCCGACCTGGGCCACCTCGTCGCTGCGGTCTTCCTGCTCCAGCAGCTTGGTGTCCAGATACGAATACGACAGGCTGGCGGTCATGAACTGGAACGGTTGCAGGAAGGCCTCGACCTCGAAGCCGCGAATCCGGGATTCTCCCGCATTGAAGATGGTTGTTGTCGGACCGGAGGTGGTCGATATGTAGCCACCCTGCAACTGCTGGTTCGTCAGGTCGTTGTGGAATACCGCGAAGTTGAACCGGCCGGGCACGGGACCGCCGAAGCTGGTCTTGGCGCCGATCTCGTAGGTGTCCACGGTTTCCTCGGTGAACGAGTCCAGACCTTCGTCGGCGGCGGGAATGACGTTCCCCTGCCGATATCCGCGGATGTACTTGCCGTAGAACATGATGTCGCTCCACGGCCGCACGTTGAGTTCGATCAGTCCGGTGGGAGCCTCGCTGGTCACGGACGGTGTGGTGATCGTCACCGCCGGTTGCCGCTGGACAGTGCCGAGATAGCGATGCAGCGTCTTGATCCCGTAGGCCTCGGTTTCATCCTTGGTGTAACGCAGGCCGATGGTCGTACTGAGCCAGCTGGTGAAATCGTAGGTGCCCTGCGCGTAAACGGCCTGATTCAGATATTCGGTCTTGTAGTCCTGCTTCAGGACGCCACCCAGGATCCCGCCCAGGGGGTCGAAGCAGTCGTAGCCGGATGCCGGTCCGCTGATCGTGCCCAGGTCGCAATACAGGAAGCTCGCGGCATTGTTGCCGGAGAATCCGTCCGGCTGGCTGTTTTCGTAGTAGATCCCGGCCTGCCAGATCAACCGATCGTTGAATCCCGTGCCCTGGAACTGGATTTCCTCGATGAAGGTTTCCTGACTGGTCACCGGCGCGGTCGGGTTTTGCACCGATGCGCCGACCGAGAATTCGCGTCGGCCGTTGGGATTCGTCGGGTCCTGGAAGAAGGTGCCGAAGATGGACGACTCGTTCTCGGTGAACAGATGGGCGTAGGCAAAGATGTTCTTGAAGGTCAGGCTGTCGCTGATCTGCCAGGTCGTGGTGTTGATCAGGCGCTTCTCCCGGATGTTCGTCTTGGGGTCGGCGACGGAACTGTACAGATCGTAGTAACCGTCATTGCCGTTCGCGCGCTGTTCTTCCAGCTGCTGCTGACAGGGCTGGACGACGAACAGGGCGAAGGGATTGGCGGTGGAGGCCAGATCCAGATTTCCGGTCAGCAGGTCGGTGATGGTGCCGAGCACACTGCCGACGTCGCTGGGCAGCAGTTCTTCGTTACAGGCGAACAGCGATGAGGAGTAGCCGTTGGTCTGTGAGTCCGTGAACGTGAGGATCGTGTAGTTTTCCAGCCTGTCCGTGACGTCCCACAGCAGGCTCAACCGCGCCGCCGTGTAATTGATGTTGCCCAGGTCGTCGGCGCCGAAGTTCAGCACGTTGTTCAGATTGCCGTCGCGCTGCTTGTCGTCGACACCGAAGCGGATCTTGAAGTTGTCGGTCAGGGGGTAGTTGACCACGCCCTGGACTCGGCGCTCGCCGAGATTGCCCCCGTTGGCCTCCAGATAGCCCTCGAACTCGTCGGTCGGCTTTTGCGGCACGAGCAAGACCGCGCCGCCGGTGGTGTTGCGACCGAACAAGGTGCCTTGCGGACCCTTGAGCACCTGCACGTTTTCCAGATCGAACAGTGCACCGGGACCGGCGCCATCGCCGGAGGTCTGGGAGCTTTGTCCGCGTGGGGCGACGACTTCGGCGAAGTAGGTCGCCACCGACGCCGTGGTGCGCAGATCCTGGGTGAAGCCGCGGATGGCGAATGACGCGTTGTCCGGCCCGAACCGGGTGTTCGCCGACAGTGACGGCGTGTAGTTGGCCAGATCGACGCCGGTGGTGATGTTGGCATCGGCGATCTGCTTCTGATCGAACACGGTGATCGAGATCGCGACGTCCTGGATGTTTTCCTCCCGGCGCTGCGCGGTGACAATCACTTCCTCGATCTGAGGTCGCGGCCGCCCGGCCTCCTGAGCGGGGACGGCGGGAGAGCGCTCGTCGACGGTGATGACGTCGTCATAGGGTTCCGGTGTGTTCTCTTCGGCGGGTGACGGGTCGTCGGATTGTTGCGCCGATTCCGCTTCCGGTTCGCCTTCGCCTGGTGGCGTGTCCTCCGGCTCCTGCCGGTCGGCCGGTTCGTCGCCGAACAGGAAGTCCAGCGACTCCTCGTCGTCCTGCGCGGTTTGCGCGTGGATCGCGGCTGGCGCCATCCCGATGGTCATGGCAATGACCAGTGCGCAATGCGTCACGCCGAGACCTCTGCGGGTTCGAGCGCAGCAGATGTCCCTGTGGTCCGCAGCGTTCCGGGCCGCTGATCGGTCACTCATGTCTCTCCTCCATGTCGGGGTCTATCCCCAGCGGCTCTAAGTCCGATTATTCGCACACTGTACCGATATAAGTCTCAAGTCGACAAGAAAGTCCGGACAAGGGGCGTGGCGGATGGTTCGCGAGCCCCGGTCGTGGTGGCGTTCTTCATCGCGCCGGCAGCGGATTGACAGGTGATTCACCCTGTGATGGAGTTGTGAACCACAGTGGTTCATAACTAGGGCATGACGGTGCGCCGACGGACGGGGCGCGTCGCGTGCGCATCGTCGTCGCGGCCGGCGAATCAACATTCAGGAGACCCCCATGAGCGTGACTCAAACCGATTCCCTGTACTGGGATACCTACGATCGCGAGATCTGGAGCAACCCGTACCCGATCTACAAGCGCATGCGCGAGGAGATGCCGCTCTACTACAACGACGAGCACGACTTCTACGCCGTCAGCCGGTTCGAGGACGTGGACGCGGGTCTCAAGGACAAGGAGACGTTCAGTTCAGCCCGCGGGGGGATTCTGGAGATCATCAAGGCGAATGCGGAATTCCCGGATTCCATGTTCATCTTCAAGGATCCGCCGGTGCACACGGCCTATCGCGGGCTGCTGCAACGGGTGATCACGCCTAAGCGGATGAACGCGCTGGAGCAGCAGGTACGTGATTTCTGTGCCGCGAGCCTGGACCCGCTTGTAGGAACGGGGGAGCTGGATTTCATCGCTGACCTCGGCGCCCAGATGCCGATGCGCGTGATCGGCATGCTGCTGGGGATTCCGGAGGAGGACCAGGCGACCGTGCGCCAGTGGGCCGACAACGCGCTGCATGCCGAAGCTGGCAAACCCATGGCGTACGACTCGGCGAATTTCTCCGGTGAGGCCTTCGAGCACTACATCGAGTGGCGTGTGAAGAATCCGTCCGATGATCTGATGACGGATCTGCTCAACACCGAGTTCAAGGACCCGCAGGGGGTTGTTCGCAAGCTCACGCGCGACGAGATTCTGGCCATCGTCAACATGGTGGCCGGCGCGGGCAACGAGACCACCGCCCGGCTGATCGGCTGGACCGGCAAGGTGCTGTCCGAGCACCCGGACCAGCGCAAGTTGCTGATCGAGCGGCCCGATTTGATTCCTCGCGCCATCGAGGAGCTCGTCCGCTACGAGCCGCCGGGTCAGGCCATTGCCCGCTACGTGACACGCGACGTTGAGGTGCGGGGCCAGACCGTTCCCAAGGGCAGCGTGATGATGATGGTCGTGGGCGCGGCGAACCGTGACGACGCGATGTTCGACAACGGCGACAGCTTCAACGTGGAGCGTGCGCCCAAGCGTCACCTGGGCTTTGGTTACGGCATCCATGTGTGCATCGGTGCGCCGCTGGCGCGCCTGGAAGGCCGTGTCGCGCTGGAAGAGGTGCTCAAGCGCTTCCCGGAATGGGAGGTGGATTACGAGAATGCGAGCCTGTCGGAGACGACGACCGTGCGTGGCTGGGATTCGATGCCGACGTTCACCGAGCCGGGCCGCCGACCGAGCCGGCCCAAGCCGAAGAAGCCGGAGCCGGAGGCCGCGCCGACAGCCGAGCCGGTCTCGCTGGATGGCGAATGGGACGTGACGCTGAAGACGCCTGCTGGCGCCGAATCCACGGTACTGGTGCTCGATACCTCCGGTGGCGGGCTGACCGGCACGCAGACCGGTCGCGGTACCACCTCCGAGATCCTCAACGCCAGTTTCGATGGCAAGACCGTCTACTGGATGAACAAGGTGACCAAGCCGATGAAGCTGAAGGTGGAATTCACCGGCACCATCGACGGCAACACCATCACCGGCAAGGCGAAAGCCGGCTTCATGGGCAAGTTCCCGTTCACCGCGGTCAAGCGGTAAAGCCGACCTGCGCGGGGCGGGTGCGATGAGGCGCCCGCCCGAACGCCATCATTCGCGTTTCCCGGAGGCAAGCCGTGACCGCAACCTCGATTCGACTTGGCCGCGGCCTGCTGGTCGCGTGCCTGACGCTGGCCGCCGTTCCGGTATCGGCGGCGGAGCCGTTCACGCAGCAGCGCCAGTTCGGCCAGAAATACTCCCCGCTGGATCAGATCAATGCCGACAACGTCGCTGATCTGGAACTGGCCTGGGAGTATCACACCGGCGAACTGGACGTGGAGAAGGGCACGCTGCACGCCTTCCAGGATGCGCCCAGCCTGATCGATGGCAGCCTGATCATCTGCACGACCTCGCGGCGGCTGATCGCCCTGAACCCGGAGACCGGGGAAGAACGCTGGACCTTCGACGCCAAATCGAAGATCACCGGCATGCGCAAGTGTCGCGGCATCTCGGCCTGGGTGGATGACGAGGCCGCGCCCGAGGCGATGTGCAAAACGCGGATCTTCCTGGGGACGGCCGACTATCGTCTCTTTGCCGTGGACTCGAGGACCGGCAAGCCCTGCCCGGAGTTCGGTGATGGCGGCAAGGTCGTGATGCAGCCGAGCAAGCCGGAGATTTTCCCGGGCGAAGTCTCCGCCGGATCGCGGCCCGCCATCGTCAATGGCGTGGTCGTCGTGGGTTCAACGGTGGCGGACGACCAACGGGTCGAAGCGCCCAGCGGCCGCATCCTGGCCTTCGACGCCCGCACCGGCGAGCCGCGCTGGAGTTTCGAGCCGCTGGCCCGTGACCCGGACGACCCGGCGTCGCAAACCTGGGAGCCGGGTGACGCGGCCCGCCACGGCGGCGGCAATGTCTGGACCGAGATGGCCGTGGACGAAGCGCTCGACCTGGTCTACCTGCCGACGTCCAGCGCCTCCGTCGATTTCTATGGCGCTTCCAGGCCGGGCGACAATCTCTATGCAGACTCCATTGTTGCCCTGAAAGGCGCCACCGGCGAGGTGGCCTGGCACTTCCAGTTCGTCCACCACAACATCTGGGATTACGACACGCCGTCGCAGCCCTTGCTGATGGATTTGCCGTACAACGGCGAGCAGGTGCCGGCGCTGGTGCAGAACACCAAGATGGGGCTGATCTACGTGTTCAACCGGGAGACCGGTGAGCCGCTCATTCCGATCGTCGAGCAGCCGGTGCCGCAGGACGGTGCCGTGCCCGAGGAAGTGCTGTCGCCAACGCAGCCGTTTCCGGTGGGCATGCCCCGCCTGGTGGCCCAGGGCATCACGCCGGAGGACGCCTGGGGCTTCACTCCGATCGATCGCTGGTTGTGCAGGAAACGCATCCGCAAGCTGAAATACGGTCCGATGTACACGCCGCCAAGCGTGCAGGGCACGGTGTTGCAGCCAGCGGCGTCGGGCGGTCCCAACTGGGGTGGTGGTGCCTACGATCCGGATAGTCACATCATGGTCGTGCCCTCGAACCGGGTGCCGATGATCATCACCATGGTGCCGCAGGATGATGTCGAGCTGGATGCGGATCAGGCCATCGAGACCGGCGTGTCGATGACCTTCCCCAATGCCGGTGCGCCCTACGCCACGCGCCTGGAGCCCTTGCTGTCACCGCTGGGTGCGCCCTGCTCGGCGCCGCCCTGGGCCGCGCTGTCCGCGGTTGATCTGTCCACCGGGCAGCTGGTCTGGGAGGTGCCGCTGGGCAGCATCCACAAGATGGCGCATCTGCCCTTCGACGTGAATTTCGGCACACCGGGGGCGGGCGGCCCGCTGGTCACGGCGGGCGGTCTCGTCTTT
>CALBOV010000218.1 GCA_937896565.1 uncultured Salinisphaerales bacterium | reverse complement strand
TGTCTTCGCCGACGAGGAACGAACCACATTCCTGCAACAGCTCATAGGCTTCGCGCCCCTGGGATGCGGATTTGCGCTCACAGGAACCTGCCCGGCGATAACCGACAGACTTGAGCTCCCGAGCGTGGCGGGCATCACCGTGCCGGACGCGTTCTCGTCAGAATCTGTCCCGGCGGTTCTTCCAGTGGCGGGCGGATGGAACACGTCCGCGCTCACCTGGGAGTTCATGTTCGATGACGACGACGTCGTGACCGTCGACATTGAACTCGGCGGCCAGCAGCCGCTCGGCCAGCGCCATACCGACACCGTTGGCGATGCCCTGCCCCAGCGGACCGGTGGTCGTCTCAACGCCCGGCGTTTCGCGGTACTCCGGATGCCCGGGCGTTCGCGAATGCAGCTGGCGGAACGCCTTCAGATCATCGAGCCCCAGGTCATAACCGGTGAGATGCAGCACCGCGTAGAGCAGCATGGAACCGTGTCCGTTCGACAGCACGAAACGATCGCGGTCGAACCAGAGCGGGTTGTTGGGGTTGTGCCTGAGCACGTCGCGCCAGAGGACTTCCGCAATGTCGGCCATGCCCATGGGCATGCCGGGGTGTCCCGAATTGGCGGCCTGGACGGCGTCCATGGCCAGCGCACGGATGGCGTTGGCGCGAAGACGCGGAGACGTGGAGTCAACCATGTAGACCTGGGCCTGAAGGAAGGTTCGGAGCAAAAAGGCCGGCGAAATGACCGGCCTTGCTGCGCAAAATGGGGCGATATTCTGGCCGAGACGCCCTGTCTAGGCAAGGCGAGGGGTGCTCTGATATATGCTGATGGCCGAGGAATCAGAGTCGCTTGAACGACCTTTTCGCATGTTTCAGGGAGGAGACACCCATGCGCATCAGCCCCCGTCCGTCCGTCACCCCGGCGCTGGCCGCCGTTCTCTGCACCGGCCTGGTGGTCTCCGCGTGCTCCAAAACGCCATCGGATGACGCGCCGGCAGCCACCGCCGCTCCCGATCGCAAGACCGCCTGGGTCGATGGCGACCGGCTGATCTCGGCCGACCAGGCCCCGGGCGAGTGGATGAGTCATGGACGGACCTACGACGAACAGCGCTACTCGCCGCTGGACCGGATCACCGATGGCAATGTCGCCGATCTGGGACTGGCCTGGCAGTTCAAGCTGGACGTGGATCGCGGCACCGAGGCCACGCCCATCGTCGTCGACGGCGTCATGTACACCACCGGCGCCTACAGCATCGTCTACGCGCTGGACCCGGTGTCCGGCGAGCTGCTGTGGAAATACGATCCCGGCGTGGACCGCTCCATCGCCGGCCGCGGCTGCTGCGGCGTGGTCAACCGTGGCGTCGCTCCCTGGAAGGGAAAGCTGTATCTCGGCGCCTATGACGGACGTCTGATCGCCCTCGATGCCCGCACCGGCGAGGAGGTCTGGTCCACACAGACGGTGGACACGACCAAGAACTACACGGTGACCGGCGCGCCGCGCATCATCGACGGCAAGGTGATCATCGGCAATGGCGGCGCCGAGCTGGGCGTGAGGGGCTATGTCTCCGCCTACGACGCCGCGACCGGCGAGATGCTGTGGCGTTGGTACACGGTACCGGGCGATCCCGCCCAGCCAGCCGAGAACGCGGCGATGGAAGCCGCACAGAAAACCTGGTTCGGCGACGTGTACTACAAGCAGGGCGGCGGCGGCACGGTCTGGGATTCCATGGCCTACGACCCCGAACTGGACCTGCTGTACATCGGCACCGGCAACGGCTCGCCGTGGAACATCAATTACCGCTCCGAGGGCAAGGGCGACAACCTGTACCTGTCCTCCATCGTCGCGCTGAAACCGGACACCGGCGAGTACGTCTGGCACTACCAGACCACGCCCGGGGACAGCTGGGACTACACCGCCACGCAGCACATCGTGCTGGCGGACATCCCCATTGACGGTGACATGCGCAAGGTGCTGATGCAGGCGCCCAAGAACGGTTTCTTCTACGTCATCGACCGCGAGACCGGCGAGCTGATCTCCGCCGAAGCCTTCGTGCCGATCAACTGGGCCAGCGGCATCGACATAGAAACCGGGAGGCCGATCAAGACCGGGCTCGCCGACTACAGCGAAACCCCCAAGCTGGTCCTGCCCAGTCCTTATGGCGCGCACAACTGGCAGCCCATGTCCTACAACCCGCGGACCGGGCTGGTCTACATCCCGGCGCAGATCACCGGACATCTGTTCGAGGACGAGGGCAAGGTCCCGGCCCATGCGCTGAATCTGTGGAACGTCGGCCTCAAGCCGATGAAGATTCCGGAAGACCCCGCAGAGCTCGAGGCCGTGGGCGCGCAATTTGCCGGTCAGCTGCTCGCCTGGGATCCCGTCAGGCAGGAGGCGGCCTGGACCGCGGACTACGCCTCGCCGTGGAATGGCGGCACGCTGACCACCGCCGGCAACCTGGTCTTCCAGGGCACCGCGGATGGACGCGTCACGGCCTACGCCGCGGATTCCGGTGAACTGTTGTGGGAGTCCCCGGCCAATACCGGCGTCATCGCCGCACCGATGACCTATGCGATCGACGGCGAGCAGTACGTGACCTTCATGGCGGGCTGGGGCGGAGCGTTCGCGCTCGTCGCAGGTGGCGCGGTGGAGGACATCGTGCGCCGCCAGTCCGAGTCCCGCGTGTTGACGTTCAAGCTCGGCGCCGACGGCAAACTGCCGCCGCCGAAGAACACGCCGGTGCCGATCCCGACGCCGCCCGAACTCACTGCGTCGACAGACCAGATCGAGGCGGG
>CALBOV010000217.1 GCA_937896565.1 uncultured Salinisphaerales bacterium | reverse complement strand
GCGTCTTGCCATGTCTCCCTCCTCGGGATGTGATCATGGCTCAACACACAAAATTCGTTACACCCTCCGGTCGACTTCTGGACTTTTCACCCCCCTCCCCCCGCAGCTGCCTCCTCTCCGAGCCGCCCACTCCTGCTCAGGCCGTTTGCCACCTTCAGTGGCTCACCCCCTGGTATAGGTTCTATAGGTGTACGGTGGTCGTACCCGGGGATTGCCCAAATGAGTACGGTGGCCGTACCCAAGGGACGTTTCCGAGGCCTAAGAATCGCTTTCCTGAGTACGGTGGCCGTACTAGGCGAGTACGGTAGTCGTACATCAGAAACAGCTGTCAGGACTCCTGAGACCATTTGGTGTACCTGCGAGATACTCCCCCTTCCTCGGTCCACTCTGTCTTGTTCAGCGGCTGCCAGTTGATAGAGAACCGAGCCGCGGTAGGAGGTGTTCTTGAGCCAGGCCAAGTTCGGTCGATCAACCCGCGACGCTCGATCTCCGACAGCGATCGATGCAATGTGTCCGGCGAGTTGATCCCAAACTCTTTGGCCATTGCTCGGGTCATCGCAAGCCCGCCGTTGTTGTGGGAGTTGTATTGCGCGGCAATCGCCACCAGCACCCGAAATTGGGCATTGGTCAACGTCACGACAGCTGGGTGAAGAAGAATTTGGAGCGGGAGTAAGGCGAAGCGTTTCGAGCTTCCCCCGTCGCC
Source organism: uncultured Salinisphaerales bacterium (assembly GCA_937896565.1). Classification (GTDB taxonomy): domain Bacteria; phylum Pseudomonadota; class Gammaproteobacteria; order Nevskiales; family OUC007; genus Abyssibacter. The sequence goes on along the minus strand of CALBOV010000217.1, from coordinate 4,608 downwards.
ACGCCGGCCTTTGATTTTCAGGCGACGGTCCGGCCTCTGATGTTTCATCGCACTCCCTCATCACTATCCGCCTGATCGCGGATTGGACGAGCCATCGGAGGATCGATGCCGGGACCTGCATGCGCTTGGATGGACGTCGCCGGGGCGATATCCTTTCCCTGCAAGATGCTTATCAGCGCCCGCTTTGCTTTGGTCGGCCAGCGGGCGCTCTTGTTTCCGGTGCTTCATGCGTCCGTCCGGGACGCTGCGATACGTTCGTCAACCCAGGCGCGGACGTCACTTTCAACCCATGCGACGGTCCGCTCGGTGAGTTTTACCGGTTTGGGAAACCCCGTGTGACGAATCGCGTCATAGATCGAACTGCGAGCGAGTCCGGTGATTTCGGTGACCGCCTTCTGACGGATGAGCTTTCGTGCTTCTTCGGCCATGCTGGACGCCCTCGGCGTTATCGACATGGCTCCCCATTATTCGCATCGCCTCAGTGACGGCGAGGATCAAATCAGGCTTTTTTGTTCCGTTTTGTCCATAGGCGACCAGCGCCTGAACGCCGCACTATGCGAAGTACAGAGTCTGGGTCTTGGCTCAAGCCCCACTCATTGCAAAGGGCTTCTGCTGCCTCGTTTCTAGTTGCGCCGCTCGCGACTCTCCTTGCAATTTCCAATGCCCATACCTGAGGTTGAAGACGTCGGTTGCGCTGCTGCGCGTAATTTCCAGATCGCTGCTTGCTGCGCCCTACCATCACGGACTCGAGTGACTTCTCGCCGTTCGCGTCGATGTACTCACGCCAACGACCCGCCAACACCATCAGCACCTCGGGGGGCGGATAGAAGCCCATGGTTATGCTTCCGCAGACCGCGGCCAGTGCGTTGTCAGATTCGTAGAAGGACTGCCGAAACTCGTCATGCGACAAAGCGCTAAGTGGCGGACCATCTCGGTACTTGGCATCCAAAAGGAGCCAATCGGATTCAAGCCCGTCCTGAAGCGGATAGTCCGTCGTGTCACGAAACTCCTCCTGACGCACTTCTCGACATTCGTCGGGAAACCCCTCTCCTGTGGCGTCACTCATCGCGCACCTTCCTTCGCCCTTCAAAAGAACCCCGCCAGGCCGGTGAAGGTGCCCGGCTGTTCGACCCGTCTATCTAGGCGGGGTGACTGCAAATTCAGCCGCTCAGACGCCTAGGTCCGCGCGGCGAATGTCCTGTTGGTAACAGCCCCTCATCAAGCATGCCGTCCGCCTTCATTGTCCGAACCTCGGCCTACAGAAACAGCGCGTCAAGGAGCATCTGATATTCGGAATCAGACCATTCTCCTTGCCGCAGGCGCCGCCATAGCAGGATGGCGCTTCTCGACTCCGCAATCAGTTCACCGCGCGCCGAAACTGAGGGGTTGCACGCCAATGCAACCCAATCAGGTGGACTCGTGCTACTCATCACTGATCCGCTCGTAGCCAATGACCGAGTGCAACGCATCAACTTCGCTCATTTGGAGGCTATGGACCTGATGTTGGTCTTCAGAGGTGAAGGTGATTAGCGGGATAGCGTTGTCGCATTCGTCAATCGGAGGAACCGCGGTCACGAGTCGCACCAGACTGGCCCGACGACCGCCATGTGTCCAAAGGATGACGTGCCAACCAGGTTTCGGCTCACACGTCATATCCGTAAAGGCGATGTCACCAGGAAAACTGGGCGAAGCCACGGGGAGGCGGTAGCCGTAGGCAGATCCGCTCGGATCAGGAGGACATTTATCGAGGATTCTGCCTAGTTGACTCGAGGCGGGCACCGAGCGAAATGCTCGCGAGTACTGCGGGCGGTTATCCTTTTCTGCAGCTTGCTTCATGGCTTACTCCATGTTGTGGGTGAGGCGGGCCGAGTGTTGCAGCACCCGGCTCCGCCGCTTCCGACCTAGGTCCCCGGTCGGATTGGGGTGTTACCCAGTCTGCCGGATCGGAACCACGTCCGCTCCGCGCTTGAGCCCATCCAAATAGTCGGCCCATGCTTGCATCATCAGCCGGCGCTCTGGCAGGTGCTCGGCGTAGTTATAGGCGGCACGAACACTATCGCGTTCAGCGTGGGCGAGCTGACGCTCAATAGCGTCGCGATTCCAACCCTGTTCGTTCAGTAGTGTCGAAGCAATGCTCCGGAAGCCGTGGCCTGTCATCTGGTGACGTTCGTAGCCCAGCCGTCGCAAAGCAGCATTGATGGTGTTCTCGCTCATCGGCTTCTTTCGATCACGGATGCCGGGAAAAAGTAGCTCACCTCGCCCGGTCAGCGGCTCCAGTTCGCGCAGGATCGCTACTGCCTGCTCCGCCAAGGGCACGATATGGGGCACCCGCCGTTTCATGCGCTCGGCTGGTATGCGCCATTCTGCGACGTCGAGGTAAAACTCTGCCCAGCGCGCCATCCTCAGTTCACCAGGCCGAACAAATACCAAGGGAAGTAAGCGAATCGCGCATCGGACCGGAAGCGTCCCCGAGAACCCATCAATTGCGCGGAGCAGCGCGGCAACTTCCTTCGGATCACGAACAGATGCGTAATGCTCATGCTTGACCGGCGCTAACGCTCCGCGAAGATCCTGCGTCGGATCCCGTCTCGCCCGTCCCGTTGCGACTGCGTATCTGAAGACCTGCGAGCAGTTCTGCATGGTCCGGTGCGCAGTATCCAAAGCACCTCGAGATTCCACGCGACGTAGAACGGCCAACAACTCAGGTGCCTCGATCTTTGCGATCGGATCCCGGCCAATCCACGGGAAGACGTTCAGTTCAAGCCGGCGGATGATCTTGTCCGCGTGGGACTTCGCCCACCGTGGCGCGTTCTTGTCGAACCACTCTCGGGCGATGACTTCGAAACTCTCAGCAGCTGCCGACGCGTCCGCTACTTTGGTTGCCTTCGCCGCGGACGGGTCGACGCCTCTATCAAGCAATGAGCGAGCAGTTCGACGGCGCTTGCGGGCATCAGCCAGACTGACGGCCGGATAGACTCCTAGCGCGAGCCGTTTCTCCTTGCCATCGAAGCGATACTTCAATCGCCAGTAAGTACCCCCAGCCGGCGTAACCTCCAGGTACATGCCCTTCTCGTCGTACAGCCGGTAGACCTTATCCCGCGGCTTGGCGTTTCGGACTTCCTGAGCAGTTAAGGGCATCTGGGGGCACCTGATCAGAGGAATCGGCTTGTGCCCCCGTAATGTGCCCCCGGTTTTTGGTGGAAGTCAACGACACCCTCGGACGTTCTCGACTGACCATCCAACAAAAAACCCCGCTATTGCGGGGCTTTCCGTACGTCCTCGGACACCCTCGGACGTTGTATTGGTGGAGCGGAGGAGGATCGAACTCCCGACCTTCGCATTGCGAACGCGACGCTCTCCCAGCTGAGCTACCGCCCCATGACGCCGGGTATTGTCGACCATGCTTGCCGAGCAGGCAACACACCCGCCTCGATCAGGCGACCTTGGATTCCCGCTTGGAGAAATCGCGACCCAGCACCAGGTACATCGCCGGGACGATGTACAGCGTGAACAGCGTGCCAATGCTCATGCCCGACGCGATCACCAGGCCAATGGCGAAGCGGCTGGCCGCACCGGGACCGCTGGCGGTGATCAGTGGCACGACCGCGACGACCAGCGCGACGGTCGTCATCAGGATCGGACGCAGCCGGATGGCAGACGCCTTCTCCACCGCCGTGCGCTTGTCATATCCCTCGCGAACCTGCAGCTGGTTGGCGAATTCCACGATCAGGATGCCGTGTTTGGCGATCACGCCGATCAGCGTCACCAGCCCCACCTGCGTATAGATGTTGATGGAACTGGTCCATAGCTGCATGCCGGGTGGCAAAAAGGCCATGGTCGATCCGAGGTTCACGAAGATCAGCGCCCCGCAGATCGACATCGGCACGGTCACCAGCATGATGATCGGGTCGACGAAGCTCTCGAACTGCGCAGCCAGCACCAGATAGATGATGATCAGCGCGAAGAAGAAGGTCACGACCAGTGCGCTGCCTTCGGTCTTGTACTGACGCGAGGCACCGGCGTAGTCCACCGTGTACCCCTCGGGCAGCATCTCGGCGGCCAGCTCGTCCATGTAGTCCAGCACGTCACCAAGCGCCAGCCCGGGGATGGGAACACCCTGGATCGTCGCCGCGTTGAGCTGCTGGAATCGCGTCAGACGCCGAGGCTCGGTGCTCGGGGTCAGCGATACCACGGTCGACAGCGGGACCATTTCGCCTTCCGGGGTCCGGACGTGATAGGTGCCAAGCTGGTCCGGATTCAACCGGTCCTCGCGGGCCACCTGCGGAATCACCTTGTAGCTGCGCCCCTGGATCGAAAAGCGGTTGACGTAGCCCCCGGAGAGCATCGCCGCCAGATCGCCACCGATGTCCTGCATGGACAGACCCATCGCGGCGACCTTGTCCCGGTCGATCTCCACCTTGACCTGGGGCTTGTCGATCTTCAGGTCGCTCTGGAGATACGCGAACTGGCCCGAAGCACGCAGCCGGTCGAGAAATGCCTCGGCAACCTCGTAGATCGCGGCCGCTTCATCGGTGGAGCCGATGATGAACTCCACCGGCAGACCGCTGCTGGCGCCCGGCAGCGACGGTGGCACGAACGCCGCCGTAT
>CALBOV010000216.1 GCA_937896565.1 uncultured Salinisphaerales bacterium | reverse complement strand
GTGCGTCTGCCCGAACACGATGTTGTCGGGCTCGATCCCGGTGGCCTCGACCACGGCGTCACGCACGCCTTGCTGAATCAGGTTGCCGGCACCGACGGCGTCCAGCACCAGGAACAGCACCCGGGTGACGCTGCCGTCTTCCCGTGGCTCCTCGACGGCCATCGCGCGAATCCAGGTGTGTTCCTCACCCTGCTCGCCGACATGCAGCCGCTCCGCCGCCGGTTCGGTCAGCGAGTCGCCGAGGGCACCGAACGGGTCCGGAAGATTCTGCGTGGGATCGATGCCGAACCCGCCCAGATTGAATTTCTGCAGATGCGTGGCTCCGCCGATTCGTGGCTCCTCGATGCCGTCAATCTGCGCCTGCGTCGGCACCACCGACGCCTTCGCCGCGCCGACGCGCAACTGTCCGGCCACGATCGGGTAAACCGTCACGGTGACGCTGTCCGACGCCGCGCGACCGCGCGTGTCGGTGACCGTGACCTCGAAGCTCAGCACCGTCTCCTGCTCGACATCGGGCGCGAGGAAACTGGTCACGGCGGAATCGGCCCCGATCAGTTCGACGACCGCTCCGTCGACCTGGGTCCAGGCGTAGGTCGCGATGCCGTCATCGGGATCGCTGCTCGCCGCGGCGCTCAGGATCACCGTGTTGCCTTCGTCCGTGCTCTGATCGGCGCCGGCATCGGCCACCGGCGCCGCATTCGGCGCGACGGTCACCTGCACCTTATCGGTGGCGCTGGCGCCTTCGTTGTCGGTCACCCGCAGGGTGACGCGGATGGTCGTGTCGGCCTCGACATCCGGCGCGACGAAGTGCGCGGTGGCCCGATCGGCATCCTCGATGCTGACCGACGTCGTGTCGCTGCTCCACGCGTATTGCGCGATCACGCCGTCGGGGTCGCCGCTGGCGGTCCCATCCAGCATGACGACCTGACCGGCGAAGCCCTGCCGGTCGTCGCCGGCATCAGCCACCGGCGGTGTGTTGACCGGCTCCACGGTGATCAGCACCTGGTCCGACGCACTGGCGCCGGCATCGTCGGTCACCGTCAATTCGAAGGTCAGCACCAGACTTGTCGTCGTCGCGGGCGCCGTGAAGCTGGCCTGCGCGCTATTGGCGCCGGTCAGTTCGATGGCGCCGTCACCGACCAGACGCCAGCGATAGGCGGCCACGGTGCCGTCGGGGTCCGAACTGGCCGAGCCATCCAGCGTGACGGACTGCTCTTCGGCAACGCTGCGATCCGCGCCAGCGGTGGCCACCGGCGGCGTGTTGACCGGTGGGTTACCCGGCAGGTCGATAATGATGACTTCCAGGACCGCCGATGCGGTGGCACCGGCGTCGTCGGTGGCGGTCACGCGGAAACCGAGCGTGGTGTCGGCGTTGACCTGGGGGGCGCTGAAGCCAGGACGGGTGGCCTGCGGATCGTCCAGCACGACCTCCGGACCGCCGACCTGCTCCCAGGCGATACCGGCGACCGAACCATCCGGATCGCTGATCCGCGCCGAAAGCCTGACCATGCCGCCCTCGTTGATGGTCAGCGGCGAGTTCACGGAGACGACCGGAGGCTGGTTGACCTGACCGTCGTCGTTCATATCCGCCAGCGTCTGCTCGAAATGCGCGGCGGCGACCTCGGCGCTGACCAGTTCGCGCCCGGCCTTGCGGGCATCGCCGGTCGCGGCGGCCAGAAACGCCAGCACGTCGGTCTCGGCACCGAACGCGTCGTGGCTCTGCGCGAAGTTAAGCGAACGCCCCTGCCCCGCATCACGGGCTCGCTGGCTCACCTGCAAGCCGTTCGCGGGCTCCAGGTCCTCATCCAGCGTCAGCAGCAGACGGACGATGTTGAGGACCGCGGGCGGATCGGCGAACAGGTCAGCGCCGGTGGCACCGGGCACGAGGTCGATCGGCGTGATGATGTCGGCGCCGCTCGCGCTGCCCAGCGCGATATCGCCGATCAGAAATTCGAGCTGCTCACCGGAGGCGTAGGAAAAACGCCCCAGCGCATCGGTCCGCGAACGACCCGACGCAGCGGCGACTTCCAGGCCGGCCACCCGCGCGTCGACGAAGATCCCCGTGAGCGCGGTCTCCGGCGGTGATGCCGCATCGTCCCCGGAACTTCCCCCACACGCGCCCAAGACGGCCACGGCCGCCAGCGCAACCAAGCGTTGCATGCTCATTGTGTTGTCTCCCGCTGCCCGCATGACACGGGCCGCACAGCGTCTTTCTATTTATGGTTGGCCGGTCATTCGATGGACCGGCACTTTTTCATCATCGGTCGGAGACAACTGTAACGAAATCGTAAAAATTGCCCAGTCCTCACCGGGCATGGGGCTCAGGGGGTTGCGATCAACGCGTCCAGCGCCTCGCGAACGGCCAGGTCCTGCCGATCGCCAGCATGCGTTTCACCAATGAAACGGCCACGAATCACGCCATCGGCGTCCAGCAGATAGAACGCCGGCCAGTAGCGGTTGCCCATCGCGTTCCAGTACGCATGATCGTTGTCGACCATGACCGGGTGTTCGACGCCCAGCACCTCGCAGCGCCGTGCCACCTCGTCCAGTGCGCGCTCATAGCCGAATTCGGGGCTGTGGATGCCGACGACGGTCAGACCCCGATCCGCGTAGTCCGCGATCAGGGCGTTGACCCAGGGAATGGAACGGCGGCAGTTGATGCAGCCGAACGTCCAGAACTCGATGATCGTCGGGCCGTCGGACAGATCAGCCAGCGTCAGCGGCTCGCTGTTGATCCAGTACTCGGGTTCCGTCTGCGTGAAGGGTGGCGCCACCGGCGCGGCCATCACGCTGGCGGAAGTCAGCCACAGAATCAGGGTCATCAGGCGCATCGTCATTCTCCGGATCGGCGGTTGGACGTCATCCCGTCACTAGACCGTGACAACCGCGCGATCCTCCCATCCGCCAATCATCGAGACTGGTGTTCACCCCAACTTTACGGTGGTCCGAATCCGGCCGATGAACGGCGTGCTTCTCCGCCATGAGCCCGTCAGGGAACAGGCGTTTGTTCACGCAAGATTCAGTCGATTCAGCCTACCGTTGGGCGTTCATGACGCGGGGGAGACAATCCGTGGAGACGAATGAAAATGCCAAGGGCGGCCTGGCGCGATTGACCGCCGGCGCGGCAAGCCGAGACGCCTTCGAGCGCTCGGTGGAACAGGCCATCGAAGCAGCGCTTCGGCGCAAGCAGACGGAGTCGCTTTGCTGTCCCAGACCGCTCCACAAACTGGTGGACCGACTGACCCGGCAACTGGACATCCGCGGCGAGGATGTCATCGATGCCGTCCAGCGCATGGAATCCCGGCGCGAGGTGGTGGTCATCAGCACCGGCGTCGGCTGGTCGGTCAGACTGGCCGAACACGACGGCGTCGACTCCGCCAACGGCGGCTCCATGAGCAGTGAATCCGCCTGGGTGATGATCCGCGGACAGCTGGACACGATGCGTACCGCGGTTGACGACTAGCAGCGCGACAGGCGATTGACCAGCGCGACCACGTCCGGCCCGCTGTGGTAGATCCCGAAGCCGAAACGCAACCGGTCGTCACGCACGTCGGTCACCACGCCGGCCTCGGCCAGCGCCTCCTTGAGCTGGGCCGCCCGCGGCGAGCGGAAGGTGAGGAAATTGCCTCGCGTCAGCGGCATCGGCGGAATCAGTTCGTCCATGCCCAGCCCTGCGACCGGCAACGCCGACAGCATCTGCTGCTGCAGACTCTCGACATGCAGATGGATCAGGTACGGGGTCAGGCTCTGACTCTCCAGCCAGCCCTGCACGGCATTGAATCGGTACAGCGCGGAAGGGTCGAAAGTGGAGCCGGCGAAGCGCATGGCGTCCTGGGCGTAAGGCACGCCCTGCTGCGCGTCGGACAGCCCCTCGAAACCGGCGAACCAGCCAGTGTTGACCGGGCGTTCGCCCCAACCCGGCGGGCAATGCATGAAACAGGCGCCCTCGCCCGCCATCGCGTACTTGTAGCCGCCGGCGAGAAAGAACGCGCGATCGGCCGAGACCGACCAGTCTACCGGAAACGCCATGAAGCTGTGGTAGCCATCGACGGCAATCAGCGCCTGCTCCGAAGCCACGGCCGCCACCGCCGCGTGAATGTCGGGCACGACGAAACCGGAGTTGAAGAAGGTCTGCGACAGGTAGACGAAATCGAACGCGTCGTCGGCCGCCGCCTCGGCCCAGCGGGACTGGAAGCTCTCGAAGGGTTCCACCGGCACCCGGGTCGCGACCGCCTCGCCGGCCTCCTCCCAGCGCTCGAGCTGGCGAGCGAAGGAATGGAACTCGCTGTCGGTGGTCAGCACCCGCATCGGCCGTTGCACGACCGCGCTCGCCAGACGCAGCACGAACTCGTGCAGGTTGGTGGCGAACGCCACCGTGGCCGGGTCCGGCAGGTTGAGCTGCCGCGCGATGTGGCGCTGCGCCGTCGGAACCACGGTGTCGAACACATGCGACCACTTCGCGTCGATCCAGCGGGCGGCATCGTCCCAGGCCCGAATCTGGGCATCGCGTGCGACATCCGGCCAGGGATGATGACTGTGCGCCGCGAAATGCAGCCGGTGCGGATCGGCCAGAAACCGGGAGAATGCGGCGGTGTACATGCGCGCCAGTCTATCGCGCCCGGGGTAAACCCGAATGTGCCCCCCGAAACGCGGAACCGTGGTCCACATCCACCCGGCAACCCGGCTAAGATCGGAGCCATGAAATCCCTCTACCCAGAACTCCAAGCCCGGCGCACCGGCACGCTGCCCACCGAAGACGGCCACACCGTCTGGTTCGAGGAATCCGGCAACCCGGACGGGGTTCCCGTGGTGTTCGTGCACGGTGGCCCCGGCGGCGGTACGCAGCCGTTGTACCGGCGCTTCTTCGACCCGGCACGCTACCGCATCGTGCTGTTCGATCAGCGCGGTTGCGGCCGGTCGACACCGCACGCGGAACTGGAACACAACAACACCTGGGCGCTGGTCAGCGACATGGAACGACTGCGCGAGTTGCTGGAGATCGACGCCTGGGTCGTGTTCGGCGGCTCCTGGGGCTCCACGCTGTCACTGGCCTACAGCCAGAACCATCCCGATCGCACGCTGGCGATCATCCTGCGCGGCATTTTCCTGCTGCGGCAGCAGGAACTGGAATGGTTCTACCAGGACGGCGCCAGCCGCATGTACCCGGATGCCTGGGAGCAGTACATCCAGGCGATACCGGAGGACGAGCGCGACGACCTGCTCCAGGCCTATTACCGACGGCTGACCCACCCTGACGTGTCGGTTCGCGTCGCGGCGGCCCGCGCCTGGTCACGCTGGGAGGCGGCGACCAGCAAGCTCATCCCGAGCCTGGCGCTGGTCGAGTCGTTCCAGGACGCCCGGTTCGCCGAGGCCTTCGCCCGCATCGAAAGCCACTACTTCGTCCACGGCGGCTTTCTCGATCACCCGGACCAGCTGCTGCACAACGTCGACCGCATCCGCCACATCCCGGGCTTCATCGTCCAGGGGCGCTACGACGTCGTCTGCCCGCCCCAGACCGCCTGGGACCTGCACAGGGCCTGGCCGGAGGCCGAATTCCACATGGTGCCGGATGCCGGCCATTCCGCGACCGAGCCCGGCATCGTCGATCGACTGGTGGATGCCACCGACCGCACCGCGGATCGATTGTTTGGTCGGTGAGGCGCTACCAGCGAAACATGGGTAGCGGCGACCAGGGCTTCTTCAGGAAACGCTGACCGCCCAGCTGCAACAACCGCTTGTGGAAGCCCGCGTTGGCGAACCGACGCCGACCGGCCTGCAACACGGCCCGGTCGATCCCGTAGCTCACCAGTCCCAGCATCACGTCCGCCGAATCCGCGCGCCGGTACGGGTCGATGACCTCGGCATGCGGCCCGGTGTAGGCCCGCAGCTTGTGATGCCACAACACCATGCCGACGACGGGGTCCACCCAGCCGGGCTCGCCCAGTTCCAGCACGGCGTCGCGCGCCATGTCGGCGGAAGGTTCGAGGTACTCCAGCGTGTGATCGGTCCAGATACCGAGGTCGTGGTAGATCGTCGCCACGGCCGCCTGACGCATCGCCGTCTCGTCGTCGACCAGACTCGCGAAGGCGTGCAGCACCCGCGCGCAGTGATTGCGGTAGGCAATGTGATCGGAGCCCAGCAGCTCGCCGTATGGCTTCAGGCCCTCGTCCACCGTGACCAGTGCCAGATCGAATGGGGTCATCCTGTCGTCTCCATGCGGCGTGTCCATTGCGGCTCGAAACGCATGCCGGCCGCCTGCAGGCGTTCGATCAACGGTTCACCCATGGCCACCGCCGGGGTGAGCACGCCGGCCACCGCGGGCGTGTCGTCCAGCAGCAGGCAAAGCGCCGACTCCGACAGCATCTTCGCCGTTTCGTCGTAACCGGGATCACCGCCGCTGATCTGGGTGCGGATCGGCTGGCCACCGGCATTGGCCATGAACCGGATGCGAAACCAGCTGCGGGCACGGCGCTGCCGGCTCGGCCCCTCGCCCGGCGACTTGCGGGACAGCAGCCAGCGGCGCGTCGGACCAAACTGCGCCAGCGTGAAGAGCGTGGATGCGCCGGCCGCGGTGGCGAACACCGCCGGCAGACGACGCAGTTCCAGGTAATGCGCGTAGCCGAAATCCGGTCCGTAGCGCTCCAGTGCCCGCGCCGAACGCAGAATGACCTGCGGATCGATGGTCGGGAACGGTACGGCCCATTTCCGTAGCTGCGGCTCGTAGTGCACACCCTGCATCAGCGGCTTGATCCGCCGGCCGTCGCCGCGGGGCGTGGCGCCGCGCTGGCGACGCAGCCGCACGTAATGCCGCATCCGCGAAAACGCATGGATGGCCGAGTGCCAGGTTCCACCGGAGATGCGCATCGACACCCGCACGAAGCCGCGGATGCGAATCGGCACGCCGGGCGGGCATTGCAGCACCGTGTAGAGCACGCCCAGATCATGCGGAATGGAATCGAAGCCGCAGCAATTGACGATCCGGGCACCGGAGGCGCGGGCAGCCGAATCGAACTTCTGCAGGCAAAGCTCGACGAACTCCGGTTCACCGGTCAGATCGACGTAATCCGTGCCCTGCGCGGCGCAGGCCGCGACCAGCGCCGCACCGTGATGGATGTAAGGCCCCACGGTGGAGATCACCAGGCGCGTGGAACCGGCCAGCTTCGCCAGTGACTCGGCGTCGTGGCTGTCCGCCTGGACCAGACCCAGCGACTCGCAGCGCGGATTGATTCGCGCCAGCCGGCGCTTCACGTCCGCCAGCTTGCGCACGCTGCGTCCGGCCAGCGCCCAGCGCAGATCGGCCGGTGCATGGCGGGCCAGATACTCGGCGGTCAGACCGCCGGTGAACCCGGTCGCGCCGAACAGCACGAGGTCATATTGGGTTTCAGGCACGAGAGTCCTACCGGAGGTAATGCGTCACGCGAGCGATCCCTGCCCGTGCGATCGTCCGTCGCAGTCTATCAACGAGGTTGACGACGTGGAGCCCTCGTTCATCGGACATCCGGCAGCTGCAGAAACCGTCGCAGGTCATCTCGTGTCACGGTCTGATCAATGCCCAGGGTGTGATTGAGATACAGCAACATGACGTAGGCGGACTCCACCTTGTAGTCATCGGTGATCAGGCCATGGCTTCCATAGGAATGCCGGTAGCAGGCCGTCCCCATCTCCACCGCGATCGTGGCGACATCGGGCGGTGACTCGGGCATTACGAAGCCATATTCCAGCAGGATGTTGCGCGCCAGCGAGCCGAGGTGACGCTTGTTCATGTCCTGCGCCTTGTAGCTGTTGTCGGTGACCGCGCCTCCCAGAATGAGGAGCCGCCCCACCGGATTCCGGTTGTGGAAATCAGCCGCGGCGAACGTCATGCGCGCCAGCATTTCGGTCATGTCGGGCTTTCCCAACTCGGTCAGTCGCTGCGCCAGATGGTCCTCCAGTCGCGCGATGTAACGCCGTGTCACCTCGTTGAGCAGGTCATAGGGCGTGGGAAAGAACAGATAGATGCTGCGACGGCTCATGCCCAATCGCTCGGCCAGCGTCGGAATGGAAAAGCGCTCCAGCCCACCCTCCGCGAGCAGGGCATCCGCGCCCGCGACCACTTTCTCAACCCGTTCGCGCGACCGTGCCTGACTCGGTTTCCGCGCCGCGGGGGCACCGTCTATCTCTCTGTACATGTCCCGAACTATAGGCCTTGCCAAAATTAGGTACAAATGTTCCAATTAAATTGACAAAAGTTTAATAATCAGTCTGCGGCACATGCGCCACAAGCAGATGCAACGTGCGAAGTAAGGAGGAAAGACGCCATGCTGAATCCAAGAACGGCATTGATCGCGTTGGCTTTATTGGGTCTCGCCGGGTGTGCGGGAGACACTGCTGAAGTCGCACAGCCTGATGACACCGGAGGCGCCGGCCCGGACCCCGTTACCGACACGCCAGACGGCGAGCAGCTCCCGTTGCTGGGCAGTCGTCGCGGCGGGCACTACTGGCATGACTACTGCGCGGACAAACCCGACGACGCAGCGGTGCCTGACGATCCGCGAACGCTGGTCGTGCCAGGCGTCAACGAGGGCAAGGCCGTGCTGATGAATGCCTGGTACCACAGCTGTCAGGCCGACAACCGGCCGGAAACCTGTGGTGAGCTCAGGGCCCGCGCCAAGAGCGGTCTGGCGATCGTCGCCGCGGAGGGTCGCATCGGCGCGGCCAGCATGTTCTCGGGGGACTACTCCGAGTCCAGCTTCGCGTTTGATGCGTACGAATACGCGGGCATGTGGAACTCGATCTGGGGCTTGAGCGAGCGACCCGCCAACTACGACCAGCTGGTGGCGCAGCGCTGGGGCATGCCGCTGTCCGCCGTGCGCAATCCCTACCCACTGGATGGAGAGGACCCGAACCTGACCGATGGCGGCAGCGGACAGTTGCCGATGGGCGTCACGCAGCTTCGCGAGGAAGACGGAACCTGGACGGGCCAGCTCAACACCACTTGCAGCATCTGCCACGGCGGCGGTGTCGGCCTGCCGGAGGAAGGCGAAGGCCTGGGCGCGATGTACGGCACGAACAGCCTGTCGGATATCACGGTGATGTTCACCGATCTGGCGCGACTCGCCCCGCAGCAGGCGGCGCTGGCGATCATTTCGCAGAACAAGGTCCGCGGCACCGGCAACATCACCAACTTCCAGCTGTTCGGCACGCTGACGCTGGCGGACTACGAAACCATCCCCAGCTATCTGACCGTGCAGGCAGAACCCTCGACGGGTACCGAAGACCCACCGGTTTGGTGGAACGTCGGCAGTCGCACGGCAAAGTTCTTCGACGCCGGCCAGCTGGTCGACGCCAAACGCATCGAACTGTCGTTCCACTTTCCGGACTTCTTCAGCGACATCGACAACGCCAAGCAATGGGTTCTGGACCACATGCAGGATTCCGACGCCTGGATCAGTTCGCTCAAGGCACCGGCCTGGCCAGAGCAGACGCTGGGAGCGATTGACGAACCGTTGGCCGAGGCCGGCGCCATCCTGTTCCACAACAAGGACCTGTGGGCTGAAGGCCTGGATAACCCGGTCGATCGACCCGACGGCGGCAATGGCTCCTGCGCCGG
>CALBOV010000215.1 GCA_937896565.1 uncultured Salinisphaerales bacterium | reverse complement strand
GCCGAGGGGCTGCGCGAGCCGCTGTTCGAATCGGCGACCACCGGCAAGATTCTCGCCGCGATCTTCGGATTCTTCCTCGGTTACGGCGCAACGTTGGCGGAACCCGCGCTGAACGCGCTGGGCGAGACGGTGGAGAAAATCACCATTGGCGCATTCAGAAAGTCCTTCCTGATGCAATCGGTGGCACTCGGCGTCGGGCTCGGCATCGGTGTCGGCGTGATCAAGATCGCGTTCAACATTCCTCTGGAATATCTGCTGATCCCGCCCTACCTGCTGTTGCTGGTTCTGACGCTGATCTCCTCCGAGGAATTCGTGAACTTCGGCTGGGACAGCGCCGGCGTGACAACCGGACCGATCACGGTCCCGCTGGTGCTGGCCATGGGCCTGGGCATCGGTGGCAACGTGCAGGGCGTGATCGACGGCTTCGGCGTGCTGGCGCTGGCCTCGGTCGGGCCGATCATCACCGTGCTCGCGGTGGGAATCATCGTGTCCCGTGCCCGCAGCGGCCGACCGGCGGAGGCCGCATGAGCGAACACTTCGAAGTCCTGCGCAAGGTTTCACTGGTCGCGGCGATCCTGCCACCGCCGACCGTCAAGCCGGTGATCGAACGGCTGTTCGCCTCAGGCGAGCGCAACGCCTTCGTCACCAATGCCCGCGGCACGCTGATCCGGACCGAATGGGTCCAGCGCTTCCTGCCGCTGATCAGTCCGGAAAAGGAAATCCTGCGGTTTCTGGTTCCCGACGCACAGGTAGACAGCGTGATCCGCGAGATCTCCGAGGCCGGCGGCCTGCGCTACCCCGGTTCAGGCGCGGTGTACTCGGTCCCCTGCGACGACCTTTATCACACGCCGGACTTTCCGATCTGGGAAGGCCTGGGCTCCGAGGAGCCCGGCAGCGATGCCTCGATCGGACTGCGCGAAAACCTGGCCGCCATCACCTGCATTCTGCAGCCGGATTACACGGAGAGCGTCTCCAAGGCCGCAATGCAGGCGGGCGCCCACGGTCCGGTCGTCTACTACTGCGAAGGACGTGGCCTGCGCGACCGGCTCGGCTGGCTGCGAATCACCAAGAAACGCACCAAGGAAGTCATGACCGTGGTGGTGGACAACTCGGACGCCGACGCCGTGGTCGAGGCCATGACCGTCGCCGGCCGGCTGACCATGCCCGGACGTGGTTTTCTTTACCGCATGCCGGTGCAGAAAGGCATCGTCAACCTGCCGAGCACGGTGGGAAGCCGCCACTACGCCGCGGACATGCAGCAGGTCATCGCCGCCATCGACGGCCTGGTCGGTCACACGGATTGGCGGCGCCAGCAGGTCATTCGTCTCGGCACCGGGGCCCACGCCGCCGGCCTGGGACTGGAAGACGAGGTTGCCGACTCGGCGCAGACCGAACCACAGACCCGCCTCACCATCATCTCCAGCGGCACCCACATGCAGACCCTGCTGGATGCCGCGACAGCCGCCGGCGCCACCGGCGCCAACACATTGTCGGCTCGATTCGTCGAGGCGGAATCCAAGGTCGCGATGGGCCGTCGCCTGAACCGCGAGCGCTCGTGGATTCAATCCGTCGTCCCCGCTCGGCAGGCGCAGCCGATCATGGACGCCGTCATGAAAACCGCCGAAGAAAACAACATCACCGAGGTGTGCCTGTTCGGGCAGCCCGTGACCCGCGCGGTCACCTACCAGGCGCAGACGGTCGGCAATGACGCACCCAGCGGACGGACCTATCGGGGCGCGGCGATCTAGCGTTCCCGACCCACCGCAAAAATTGGTTCGGGCTGTCCGGTTCTGGCGCCGGATTCCGTTATAGACGGTGCAGATTCAACTGCCCCGAAATCACGGCACGAACGCGGTTCGGGCACCGCATGTGCTGTCACCAGACCCAGCTGCCCAGGAGTCACCGACCTTGATCCACGCGACCCACCATCGATCGGCGCTCGCCATCGTCGCCTTGCTCGTGCTGTTTTCCGGCTGCGTTGCACAGCGCCCGGTCTTCGAACCGGATATCCAGACCGCTATCCGTGACACAGGCACAACACTGATCGTCGATCAGGAAGAGATCAACGCGACCTACATCGTTCAGAACTCCTCCGCAGCCACGGCACAGTTCGGGCTGATCGGCGGGCTGATCGGGGCAGTGGTCGACGCATCGGTCAATTCGACCAGAGCCAAAACCGCCGAGGAGCGTGTCGCGGACATCCGCAACGCCATCCTTGGCTTCGATTTTGAAACGACAATGCAGGGCCACCTGGACTCCAGCCTCACGGAAGTCACTTGGCTGCATGCACGACCAGTTGAAGTTCTGACCAACGCCCAGTCCAGCGATGACCTTGATCGCCTCCTGCGCAAGGAAACCGGCGATGTCCACCTCTTCGTGAGTGCGGACTACTCCATTGACGCCGAACTCAATGCGGCCCGCGTCTCGCTCGAAGTGATCGCTGTTCCACGTTCCAAGACCGTGCGTGAAATCTCCGGCTGGACCGCAGACCGCCCTCCCTACGTCGTGCGACGCACCGCCATCTACCAAAACACCATTTCGTACGCTGCCTATATGGGACTCACATCTTCCGATGTCGAAGAACGTGAAGAGCACTGGATTGACAATCAGGGAGCTCTTCTCAAGAAGGCTCTGGAAACCGGTATCAACAACGTCGTGCGAACCTTGATTGTCGACCTCAACGACTCGACACCGGACACGGAACGCACCGCCAAGGTGGATTTCAAGGATCCGACCAAGGCAACAGTTGGATTGACTGCCCGTAGCGTCAAGGATACGGATGACGGCAAACAGGTTCGCTGGTCTGACGGCTCAATCGTGACTTACGCACCGGCGTTGTCGCTGACTGCCAGCAACGCACGGTAGTCTGGGATGCATTTCTCATGGCCGGCGCGGATACATGCCGCGCCGGCATTGCTGGCCTTCGCCCTGATCACGGGCTGCGTACCGAATCAATTCACGACAATGACCGCCGCACCCGCGGGGCACGACGTCAAACTCGATCGAAGGCGCACGGCTCGACTGATTCCTGAAAACGGTATCTGCCCACTCGTCCTGCGCAACGTCAGCGATCAACGCCGCCGCACCGAAGAACTCGGTCTGCACGGCCATGACTCCATCGTAATGGACGATCCGCTGGGTTGGAGCAGGCAGGTCTTTCTTGCCCTGCCCAACGTATCGGATGATCCGAATAGCGATTCAGCCTACCCGCTGGATGTCGAACTTCATGTCCTTCGTGTGCAGACCCATCGCGGCGGCTACACGCGTGCCGTCGCCCTGGTCACCAGAACGACCGTCACACTGGCATCCGGGGAAAAGGTTCAACGGGTGTATCGAGGCCGACAAACCGGGATCAATTGGTTCGGCTCACAGGAAGAGGTGAACGACGCCATCGTCACGGCATCAAAAGATCTGCAAAAACAGTTTCTTGCCGACTTGACCACATACTGCGAATCGCCCGAAACAACGAATGTCCGCAACTCCGCGTCCGAAGAGGCGGGCTGACCGACCTCAGAACGACGACCACCCCGTCGCCTCCATCAGGCGGTAGGTCCATCGCAACTTGGCGCGCTCATCGGCGAAGTCGGTGTAAGGCACCGAGAAGTGTCGGCCGTTCCGGTTCTCCCAGAGACCGTCGAACCACGTGGTCATCGAGATCGCCAGCGCATGGTCGGCCGGCAGGGACAAGGCCACGTCGGTCTCCAGATTGAAATCGTCCAGATTGCGGCGGGTGAAATTCGCGGAACCCAGGACCGACAGAAAGCGACCGTTGCCCGCGGTCTCCACCAGCAACGCCTTGAAGTGACATTGCTCGCCATGGGTGTCACACCAGCGCACATCGATCCCGGCGTTCACCAACTCGGCGGCGACCGGGCGCGCGGGCACGCCGTTCTTCTCGCGACCAAAGGCGTCGCGGTTCGGGTCCAGCAGCACGCGAACATCGGCGCCCCGCCCCCGCGCCGCCTTCAGCGCTTCGATGACCTCACGATCCGACAGATAGAACATCGCCAGACGAACGCGATCATCGGCACCGGCGACCTGCAGCGCATCGAGAATGGCCGACTCGATCGCATTCTCGGTGACGATCCGGATGGTGGCGTCGGGAGGTTTGCCGGTCTCACGTGGCGCGACCCGCAACCAGCGGTCCGGGATGCGGACATCATCGCTGGAGAATCGCAGCACGGCCTGTTCGGTTCGCAGCAGGTCGACGGCCGCGGGGCCCGCGAACCGCAGGGCGATGTTGCTGTGGGCGCTGCTGTCGGTGTGAGGATTCGCCGAGGTCACCAGCGCCCGCAGGCCTCCCCTGCCGTCATCGGCCACCAGCGTCTTGCGGTGGTTGGCCTTGAAGTTCAGCAGAGCGAGATAGCTGCGCAGCGTGACCTCGCCGTCGCCCAGCGCATTCGGCAGCCAGCCGCCCTCCGTGGTGTTGCCGAACGGCCGCGCCAGCCAGCGCCACAGTCCGCTGTAGCTGGGGTTGCTGTCACGCAACGCGGTCAGCCGCGTCATCACGACTTCGACGCCAACACGCCGCAGCCGCTGGAGGTGCTCGGCTTCCAGTCCGCCGTACACGGTATTGATCGGGTCGGTGATCAGGACCACGGTCAGACCGCCGTTCGCCGCACGTGCGTCGATCAACGCCCGGGTCAGCTCACTGGTCAGGTCACGCGTCCGTTCCGGTTCGGGTCCGTGAAACGGGTTGAACAGGAACATGTCGATGACGATCAGCTCGCGCGCATCCGCGATCATCTTGAACACGGCATCGAAGATGGCCTGATCGCTTTGTCGCCGGCCGTCGGCGTCGAGATAGGTCGTGTCCACCAGCAACTCGGCATCAGCCAGCGGTCGCGCCGACCCGTCGTGGGTCAGGCCTTCCGGCATCTGGACACGCGTCGACAGCGTGACGCTGAGCCATGCGATCAGGCCCACCGTGACGATGGTGTAGCCGATCAGACGCGGAACGCGTCGGACACGCTGCGTGAATCGGCTCATCGCTGCGAGCGTTCGACCGGCCGCGTCGCCATGCGGGCCGCGACGATGCGCAGCTTGGGCGCGATATGGCGCCGGCAGAACGGCGCCTCGGGGCGTCTTGCGTAGTAGTTCCGATACCGGGGCGACGACGCGCGGAACGTGCCGAAACGCAGCACTTCGGTCACCAGCGTCTTCTCGAACGCACCTCGGGCCGCCCGCAGTTCGCGGCGGGCGGACTCTGCCTGGGCGTTGTTCATGACATAGACGGCGGACCGGTACTTGTCGCGCATCGGATGCGCCGACGTACTGGCATGTGTGTGCAGATGCGCGTCGATCAACTCACGCAAAGCAATCCGGGTCGGATCGAAACGCAGGAGCACCGCCTCCGAAAAGCGGGCGGGGTCATCCGTCGTCGCGATCCAGCCCTGCCGGACCTCGGCCACGCCGACAATCGCCTGGAACACCGCCTCCGTGCACCAGTGACAGCCGCCGCCGAACCCGATCCGCTCACTCACCGTCGGCAACAGCCTCCGGAGCAGCCGCAAGCAGGTCCAGCGCAGCAGCGGTCATCGCCCGAACACCGGTTTCGATCGCCAAAGGCGCATCCGGCGCGAAGAACGGGGAATGCAGTGACGGCAACGACTCGCCGCTGCTTTTCGCCGCCTGGTAGGTTCGCGGTTCCACACCACCCAGCCAGTAGATGAAGCTGGGAATCGCCGGGTCGGTCAGTCCGTACTCGGAGAAATCCTCGCCGCCCATGACCGCGGGCACCGACTCCACCTGGTCTTCACCCAGCGTCGCCTCGATGACGCCGACAACCCGCTGGACCAGCTCCGGATTGTTGTAGGTGGACCGCGTGTGCTCGTCCTGCACCGTGACTTCGGGCAGCTTGTCCTCCGGCAACCCCGCCGCCAGCGCCTGTCCGCGGGCGATCCTGCGGATGCCGTCAATCAACGCATCGCGGGTCTCGGCGCTGTAGGCGCGTACCGTGAGCTGCAGCTTCACCTGATCCGGGATGATGTTGTGCTTGGTCCCGCCATGAATCGAGCCCACGGTCACGACCCCGGGCTCCACCGGCGGG
>CALBOV010000214.1 GCA_937896565.1 uncultured Salinisphaerales bacterium | reverse complement strand
CCGCCCCGCGCTGGAGGAGATCGTCGTCACCGCGCAGAAGCGCGAGGAAGACCTTCAGACCGTCCCGCTGTCGGTGACCGCCATCGGCGGGGACGATCTGGTCGACAAGGACATGGGCGACATGAACGAGGTGGCGAACTACGTGCCCAACCTCGATGTTCTCGCGGTGCCGACCTTTCCCAGTATCTACATGCGGGGCCTGGGTTCCAGCTACAACCGCGGTTTCGAGCAGTCGGTCGCCATCCTGATCGACGAGGTGTTCTACGGCCGGGCCTCGTACATCAACCAGGGGTTGCTGGATCTGCAATCCATCGAGGTGCTGCGTGGCCCTCAGGGCACGCTGTTCGGCAAGAATTCCTCCGCCGGCGCCATTCACTTTCGTACCGCGAAGCCGGAACGGGCATTCGGGGTGAATGCCGACGCCCAGTTCGGCGTGGATGACCACCGACGTTTCCGATTGACCTCCACCGGCCCGGCGGGCGATGACCTGAGCTGGCGCGTGGCCCTGCTCAGCGACCGGCGCGACGGTCGCGTGCACAACACGGGCACCGGCGTCGACGAGGAGAATCTCGACAACGTCGGCGCCCGGGCAAGGCTGCTGTGGGAGCCGTCCGACACGCTGAGTCTGGAACTCAGCCTCAATACCAGCATCGTCAATCAGGAGGGTTCCGGCAGCCAGCTGATCGAGGTGCGTGACCGGCATCTGGCGGCGATGCGCGTGTTCGACGACACGGTCGGTGATGATCCCTATGACGATCGAACCTCCACCGACTTTCCGGCGGGCGTCGCCCGCGATGCGCGGGATGGCACGCTCAAGATCGATCGCGAGTTCGACGGCGGCACGGTGTTCACCAGCATCACCAACTATGCGTGGCTGGACGAGATCGTCAGCTTCGATGCCGACGTTTCTCCGGTACCGTTTCTGGTGCTGGACAACAACGAGGCGCTGCGCCAGTACAGCCAGGAGTTCCGCCTGACCTCACCGCCGGGCGAGTTCGAATACGTTGCCGGCCTGTACGGCCTGCGTACCGACCTGCGGGCGACCTACGACATCACCGACTATCTGATGCTCAACGAGATCTTGCAGATCACCGGGGAGCTGGAGCGCCGGGGCTGCGTGGTCAGTCCGACGCCCGAGGCCTGCCAGGACGCGGTGCTGGACGACGCGGTCAGCGGCGCGCTGGCTGGGCAGACCATCCGGGCGCGTATCGCGGCCGAAGGTGGTACGGCGGAGCCGGTCGAAACGGCGTTCACCCGCTTCGATCAGCTCACCGACAGCCTGGCGCTGTACGGGCAGTTCACCTGGCACTTCAGGCCGCGGTGGTCGGCGACATTCGGCGGTCGCCTGAACTACGAGAGGAAGTCCCTGGATGTCTCCCATCGTCTGTTCAACAACCGGACCGGGCAGGATGGCAACGCCATCCTCAGCGGGTCGCAGGGACTGCCGGGCGTGGGGTTCGGGCTGGGCGATTCCCCGCTGGGATCGATCATCTTTCCCGTGATCATCAACGGCGACACCCAGTTTCAGGCGCACCGCGAGCGGGAGGACTTCAACCTGATCCCGAAGCTCTCGCTGCAGTTTGATTTCGCCGCCGATGCCATGGCTTACGCGTCGGTGGCACGGGGCTACAAGTCCGGCGGCTTCAACGCGCAGCCGGTGAACGATGAGCAGCTGGAGTTCGACGAGGAAGACGCGCTGACCTACGAGATCGGCATCAAGTCCGAGCTGCTGGGCCGCGCCGCGCGGCTGAATGTCTCGCTGTTCCGCACCGACTTCGACGGCCTGCAGGTCGCGACCTTCAACGGCTTCAGCTACGTGGTCGGCAACGCCGCGTCCGCGACCATCCAGGGCATCGAATACGAAGCTGTGCTGCTGACGCCATATAGCGTGCTGTTCGGTCTCAACGGCGCGTTCACGCAGGCCGAGTACGACGACTTTTCCAGCGCGCCCTGTCCGGCCGAGGAAACCGCCTCGCCGCCCTGTGATCTCAGCGGGCAACGCCTGCGTCTGGCTCCCGAGCTCAAGACGACATTCACCGCGGGGTGGGAGGGCAGCCCCTGGCGCTGGCCGGTGGTCGCCACCGCCGGGATCACCGCCAGCTACACCAGTGACGTGCCGTTGGCGACCGATCTCGATCCGGTGGACTACCGCGTGCCGGGCACGACCTATGGCGTGCAGCTGGGTCTGAAATCCGCCGGCGGAAACGGCTGGCGGGTCACCTTGTTCGGCGACAACGTGACCGGACACGAATCGCTGGCCGGTGCGCAGGATGCGCCCGCCTACCGCGGCACCCATTTCGGCGGGGCCTTTCCCGGCCCCACCTACGAACTGGAGGTCGGCTACCGCTTCTGACGCTTCGTCGGTGCTCAGCCCGCGATGTTCAGTTCGATGGTCTCGATGGCCTGCTGGCGAATCGGTTCGGCGCAGAACGGAACTTCCAGCCACTGCTTTTCGCCGTACATCGCGGTCTGGTCCGCATGGTAGGGCGAGGTCGGGTCCGGCGATTGCGAATACGTCGTGATCGTCGACATGCGCGGGCAGGCGCCATCCGGGAAGCTGACGACCTGGGTGTAGGTGTTGCCGTGATACGGGTTGGCGTAACCGGTGGCCGGATCCCACTCGATGTTGAGAATGCTGTAGGAACCCATGCGGTCGATGCCCCCGTGCAGCGGATAGTGCACGCCGGCGCGCTCGATGTACTGGTAGTCACGCAGCGTCGCGTCCAGTGCGATGCCGGCGTCGTTCAGCTCGGCCACGGCATCGGCCAGCGCCATCTGCACGGTCGGGTGGACGACGTTGAGTCCGGATGGCGTGTTGATCGGGTCCTGCGCACTGAACGGCAGCAGAAACGCATGCGTGCCCAGCAGTCGCGTCTGCGTGGTGGTCCCGGACGGCAGGGTGGTGCCGGTCAGGCGGCCCGCGATGCGGCGGAACAGCAGCGCGCCGGGCGAATCGAGATTGGTGGTCAGGTCCCATTCGGCGAGGATCGGACAGGCATCGGAAATGTCCACCACGCCGCCGCTGCCCAGGGCCACGCCCAGCGTGTTGCAGACCGTGACCAGGTCGTCCCGCCACAACTCGCCCAGATACTGGCGTGAGCCGAACAACCAGTCCTTCATGATGTCGTGGGTGAAGCCGGTGCCCGGATAACCGTCGGTGCCGGCCAGGCGTTCCTGAATCATTTTCAGGCCGAGACGTGTGCGCAACCGTCGCTCGGTGCCTTCCTCTCCGAGCAGGCGCGGATAGCCGGTCAGCGGCTCCTCGGGATTGGACAGCCAGTAGGAATCGTTGGAGTTGCTGACATAGTCGTCGCGGAACAGTCGCGGTAACTGGGACGGGCCGAAGATGCCCGGCACGACGGCATCCGGGTCGTCATCCCAGGCGCAGGCCGAGCGGCTGCCGTCGAGTATCGGCAGGCCCAGCAGCGGGAACGCCACCTCCCCCAGCACGGAACCGCAGGTCACGGCCTTGGCGTCATCGACATTGGCCGACACCGTGATGTCGCCGTAGAACGCCTCGCCGGAGCGGTCCACCGCCACGGTGTTCGCCCAGGGGATACCCTGCAAGCCATCCAGCAGCGCCTCGAACTCGCGCACCGACCGAACGTCGGCCAGCTTCACGAAGTGGTTGAGATAGCGCATATTCCCGGCGTTCGGGTCGGCCAGGGCAAAGCCCAGCACCGGTGTCCAGACGAAGATCGGCAGGCCGGCGATGTTGGTCACCATGGGCCCGTAGCGGGTGGTGTACAGCGTGCGTTCGACGGTGGTCACGCTGCCGTCTTCCTGCAATGTCTCGGCGCTCAGTGGCCAGGCCTGCATGGCTTCCACCTGGCCGTCGACCAGATAGCTGTGCGCGCCCGCGAGGGTGAGCTGGTACGGCGTGAAGCGGAACGCCGCCGATGTCGTGTGCGACCAGGCGACATCGCGGTTGGTGCCGATGACGATGAAGGGCAGGCCGAGAAAGGTCGTGCCGGAGATTTCCAACCGGTCGGGAATCCGGAAGCTTGCCTGATAGAAGATGCCAGGATCGTTGTACGTCTGGTGCGGGTTGCCGAGCAGGATCGGCGTGCCGTCGGCGCTGGCCTCGGTGCCGACCGCCACGGCGTTACTCGCCATGTGGCCGCCCGGATGCCAGTCGTGCGCGTTGCGCAGCGCGGAGATCATGTCCGGCACGTCATCGGCGCTGGCGCTGAGCAGTGGCGCCGCGCTGCCGATGCCGTCCACCGACGGGGCCGATCCGGCGAAGATCGCCAGCGTGTAGGCCATGCGGAACACGTCGTCGATGGTGATCGGCTTGACCCAGTCGGCGCCACGACAGGTGGGGTCGGGCAACTGGTCGACACCGGTTTCCGCGAGATAGCGGTTGTAGCCGGCGACGTGTCCGGCGAACAGGTCGCGAATCTCCGGGCCGGGGCCCAGCGGCGGTGGTTCCGCCGCGAGCCGTTCCACCGTGCCTTGCGCGCGGATCAGCTTGAAGAAGAAATCGCTGTTGAGGTTGTTGAAGGTGAAGCCGTTGGCGGGAAACGGAAAATCCGCGTCGGCACCGAAGTGGCGGGAGCGTTCACCGGCGGTGGTGACGTAGAACTCGGCAATGCGGCAGATCGCGTCCTTCGCCGAGACGTAACCGTAGCCGTAGCCGAGGCCATGCCAGTCACCGGCCTCGATATGCGGTACGCCGCCCGCCGTGCGCTGGATGGTGACCGAGGAGACATCGGGCGAGGCGCCACCGGCGGGCGGCTGGCTGGGGCCGCAGGCGACAAGCATGAGCACGATCGTCGTGATCGCAATCCGTGGTCCGATGGTTTGCATGTGCGGTGCCTCCTGCTTACGCATGCATGGTCGTTCAGCGCATTCGGGTCATCCCGTGCTGCCGTGATCGTGGTGTTTGGCTTATTGCGCCCGCAGACCGTGGTCGCGGAACAGCAGGAAGGCCTCGCGCGAGGTCTTGGCCGGCGTATAGCCGAATTCTTCCTTGAGCCGCCGGTTGTCCAGCACCGGGCGGAACTGGATGAACTTGATCTGTTCCGGGGCGTAGCGCGTCAGGCCCAGCTTCCGGCCGATCTTCAGCCCGGCGACGATCAGCGGCGCCGGCAGCTTGAGCACCGGCTTGCCGATCAGCGCGCCGAGTTCGTCGATGGTCAGGCAGCCGTCACCGGCGACGTTGTAGATGCCGCCGTTTCCGGTCTCCACGCCGTGCTGGATGATGCCGACCAGGTCCTGATCCCAGATGAACACGAACGGCGAGTCGTAGCCGCGGATCGCCAGCAGGCGCTTTTTCTCGAACAGATTGGTGATCAGGTTGCGGGTGTGGGCGCCGATCACCGTGCCCACGCGCAGGATCAACTGCGTCAGTTCCGGATGCGCCTCGCGGTACTCGGCCAGCAGTTCCTCGACCTGACGCTTGTGGTCGGCGTAGGGCATTTCGACGTTGCCGCGCAGCGTATCGGTCTCGGAAATCCACTCCGGGTTGTCGGCGTAGTAGCCATAGGCCGCGCCGCTGCTGGTGACGGTGACATGTTTCACGCCGCCGGCCAGGCAGGCGTCGAGCACGTTGCGGGTGCCGTTGACGTCGATGTCGTAATCGCGAGCGCGGTCGCCGCTGAACTCCAGCACCGCCGCCAGATGCACGACATGGCTGATGTTGTTGTCGATGACCAGATCGCGCAGGGCAGGATCACGGATGTCCATCGCCCGCAGGTCGAAACCTGCCTCGTTGTCACCGCGCAGGTCGATACCAATGACGTTGTGGTGCTCGGCCAGGCGTCGGGCGACGTGGCGGCCGATGTAGCCGCCGGCGCCGGTGATGAGTACGTTCATGCCGCCCGCGCCGCGGCGGGGAGGTCGGCCTGGAGCGCGTCGATCTGGGCGGTCAGCACCTTGTTGTAGGCCTGCTTGTTGACGTAGTAGGCCATGCGGTCGAGCTTGAGGTAGGCGTAGCCGCCGTCCAGCCGCTCGCTTGCGTGCTGGGTCTTCTTCGTTTGCAGGGCCTTCGCCGATGCCGCGCCGTTCTTCAGTTGCAGGATGTAGAGGGCGACCATTTCCGCCTGGCGGTTGCGCGCCTCCCAGCCCAGGCCGGTGGCCTCGACCATGCCCATCATGAACAGGTTGTCCGAATGGGGGTGGAAGCAGTTCAGATAAAGCTCCGGCGCCGGGCCGTCCCAGTTCAGTTCGGCCTTGTCGATGAACGGGTAGTGCAGCTTGTAGCCGGTGGCCTGGACGATCAGGTCGTACTCGCCGGTGCTGCCATCAACGAAGGTCACGGTGTTGCCGTCGCAGTGCTGGATGTCCTTGCGCACCTTGACGTCGCCGTGGCCGGCGTAGTGCAGCAGCAGCGAGTTCAGCACCGGATGCGATTCGTAGAGCTTGTAGTCCGGATCGGGCAGGCCGTAGTCGGAGGGTTTGCCGACCAGAGCCTTGATCACGGTGCCGTCGATGAACTGCTTGATCGGTCGGGGCAGGCTCATCTGACCGGCGCCCAGCGTGTCGATTGGTCGACCCAGCACGAACTTGGGCAGGAAGTGATAGCCGCGGCGCAGCGACATGTCGACGCTGCTGGCGTGGTGCACGGCGTCGACCGCGATGTCCGCGCCCGAGTTGCCGCAGCCGATGATCAGCACCCGCAGGCCGTCGAACATCTTCGCGGTCTTGTACTCGCTGGAGTGGATCACCCGGCCGGTGAAGTTGCCGGGCAGTTCCGGCCGGTTCGGTTCGTGCAGCGTGCCGTTGCACAGCATCAGCCCGTCGAACACCCGGGTCTGCTCTTCGCCGTTGCGGCGCGTGGTGATTTTCCACTGCTCGCCGCTGCGTTCGGCGCGGACCACCTCGGTCTCGAATTCGAAATGCGGGTACAGGTCGAAGTGCTTCGCGTAGTCCTGGAAGTACCGCTTCAGTTCGCTGTGATGCGGGTACTCGGCAACATCATCGTCCATCGGGAATTCCTTGAATTCCGTCATCCGCTTGGAGGAGATGAGATGCGCCGACTCGTACATCGTGCTGGTCGGGCTGTCGGCATCCCAGAGCCCGCCGACATCACTGTGGATCTCGAATCCGAGGAAGGGAAGACCGAGTTTCTGAAGGTTGCGTGCCATACTCAGCCCTGTCGGGCCGGCACCGATGATGGCGTACATTACTTGGATGACCATGCATTTTTCCGGAGAGCCTAGCGTAGTGATGCGCGGGCTCCGCGTCCCGGGCCATTCGGGACAGGACATGAACAAATCGGGACCATGAGCGAGCCTACCGTCACCCGGCGTTTCAGCCAGGCGCTCGTGGATGCCGCGGAGCGATTGGGGATCACGACACCGCTGCTGGCTCCCGGCGATGACCGCGTCAGCCTGGATGTGCATGACGCGCTGTGGCGGCAGCTTGCCGCCGGCAGCAGCGATCCGCTGATCGGGTTGCAACTGGCGCTGCACCTGCAGGTGGGGCATCTCGACGTCGCCGGGCTGCTGCTCATGAGCTGCGAAACGCTGGGCGAGGCGCTGGAGCTTTACACCGAATATCATCCCATCGTGAGTCAGGGCGGTGAGGTCTGGTTTCATCCCGCTGGCGACCTGTTGGCGCTCTGCTATGCCGGTCGCTACGAACTCTGTCGCGAACCCCGGTGCGAGATGTCGCTGGGCTATGCCATCCATCTGGCGCGCTGGTGCACCGGCGGGCGTTTCGAGCCGGAGGCCGTCGAATTCCGTCACGCACCGCTGGATCGGGAGTCGCGTTATGCCGAACTGCTCGGCTGTCCGGTGCGTTTCGGTGCCGACGAGGACCGCTTGCTGTTTCGCCCGGACATGCTGGAGCTGCCGTTGATTCAGGCGAATCCGGCGCTGCGTGACCAGCTGCGTGAACTGGCCGATCAGATGCTCGGCCGGCTGGGCCAGCGAAGCCTGTCGGTCACGGTGTCGGAGCTGGTGCACCGGCATCCGCAGGCGAGCAAGGACGACATCGCGAACCTGCTGGCCATCAGCGGGCGGCATCTGAGCCGCAAGCTGGCCGAAGAGGGGTTCTCCTTCAAGCATCTGCGGGACCGCGAGCTGCAAACCCTGGCGATCCGGGCGCTGGAGCGGGGCGACAAGATCGCCGTGATCTCGGTCGAGCTCGGCTTTTCCGACGAAAGCGCCTTCAGTCGCAGTTTCCGCCGCTGGACCGGCGTATCGCCGTCGCAGTACCGCGCCTGATCGACGTCAGTTCGCGTGGATTCGGTCCACTTGGGTCAAGTTGTTGGCACGTTCGGTCATTCTGTTCCTGTTGGACTTTCCGTAGCGTCCCATGGTTTGGCTGGTGGGAATTGTGGCGTTGTCGGTCTGGCGCCGCCATGATCCGACAGGAGACGACGGGAGAACGGCACGGATGTCTTCCAAGCAATTCCGGGGTGTGTGGCTGACGCTTTGTCTGCTGATTCCGACGGCTGTCGGCGCGGCGGACGACGATCTCGACTTCCTGTTCGATTCCGAGCCAGAGCAGGAACAGGAGCAGGCGCCGCAGGCCGAGGAGGCGCAGGCCCCGTCGTCTGACGAGTCGGCGCCTGCCGAAGCGAACGCCAACCCGGAAACGGTGGAGGCGATTCCGCTGTCCGAGCCGGTCAAGTCGCCGGCGGCCAAGCAGCCTCCCCGGTCCATCGAGGAAATCGTCGTCACCGCGCAGAAGACCGAGCAGAGTCTGAGCGATGTGCCGGTGTCGGTGACGGCGTTGCAGGGTGAGTTCATCCAGGACAACGCGGTGGGTGATCTGACCGAGGCCTCCACCTACGTGCCCAATGTCCGGGTCGAATCCACCAGCCCGACCTCGCCGCAGGTGTTCATCCGCGGTTTCGGCACCAACACCTTCAATCCGAGTTTCGAACCGTCGGTGGGCCTGGTTCAGGACGATGTGTTCTTCGCGCGCGGCTCCTACTTCACCCAGTCCATGTTCGACCTGGAACGGATCGAGGTGCTGCGCGGGCCGCAGGGCACGCTGTTCGGCAAGAACACCATCGCCGGCGTGTTCAACATCGTGACCCGGTCGGCTCCGGAGAGCGGCACCGAGGCGAACATCAGCTACAGGCGGAATGATCTGCAGGACGACCGGATCGAGGGCGGCATCGGCGCGAGTCTCACCGACTCGCTGGGCGTGCGGTTGTCCGTGCTGGAGGATCATCGCCATGGACGCCTCTACAACACGCTGATCGACCGGTACGAGGACAAGTCGGACCAGTCCGCCCAGCGCCTGCGCTTCGACTACGCCGGCGATTCCGGACTGGATTTCGCGCTGATCGCGCAACGCTCGGAAACCAAGGTGAACTTCTGGCCGCGTCAGCTGCTGAACCTCGACGAGGATACGGAAAATTACCTCGCGACCTTTGATCCCGAGATCGAGGACGACCCCACGGATTTCCAGACCAGCTTCGATATTCCTGGCTACATGAATGTCGACTCGTGGACGGTGTCCGGCTCCGGGAGCAAGGACTTCGGCGCGGTGCTGGGTCTGGACGGACTGGAGAGCACCGTGGTGATCGCCGGCTCGCACATGGACGTGACCCAGTTCCAGGATCTGGACACCTCGCCCGCGGACCTGATCCGCCTGTTCGGGGACAAGGAAGACTACGCCCAGCATTCGGTGGAGTGGCGGTTCACCGGTCGCGGCGGGGCACCCTGGGGCTGGGGGCAGGGCACGGAATTCGTCGCCGGGCTTTACGCGTTGCAGGCCGACTATCACATCATCACCGGCATCGAGGCGGGCGAGGATCTGGCCTCCTACGCGTTGACCAATTCCGGGTTGCAACTGATCAGCGGTGGCGCCATCGCCGGCATCCCGTTTGCCGGCGCGGGAACCGCCACCGGTCTGCTGGGACCGCTGCTGGGGCCGCTGACCGGCACCGTGGTCGGCGAGGATCGCTACACCTTCAACTTCCGTCAGCGAACCCGCACCTATGCGGCGTTCGGGCAGTTGACCTGGGACCTGACCCAGCGCTGGTCGGTCACGCCG
Organism: uncultured Salinisphaerales bacterium; assembly: GCA_937896565.1. GTDB lineage: Bacteria > Pseudomonadota > Gammaproteobacteria > Nevskiales > OUC007 > Abyssibacter. The sequence continues at coordinate 12,073 of CALBOV010000214.1, read as the reverse complement.
GGCCTGCGGTTCAACGTGGAGGACAAGGCCATCGATTCCCGAGGCACGAGCTCCTGCCGGACCAAGCCCGTGACCCAGCAATGTCTGGTGCAGTTGATCGTGGGCGCCAGCGACTATGACGAGAGCGGCATCCAGCGGGACGAGTCGAACCTGTCCCCCAAGGTCTCGGTCATGTACCGGCACGATGACGACCTGAGCGTGTTTGCGACCTGGGCGCGTGGCTACAAGAGTGGTGGCGCCAACGCGATTTCCTTCGAAGGGGAGGAACTGGAGTACGGCCCCGAAAACGCCACGTCCGTGGAGCTGGGCGTGAAGAGCCACTGGCTGGATCGAACGCTTAGCGTGAACGCCACCGCCTACCGGATGGATTTCGACGATTTGCAGGTACTGGCCTTCAACGGATTCTTCTTCGACGTGACCAATGCGGGATCCGCCTACTCCACCGGCGTGGAGCTGGATTCCCTGTGGCTGGCACCGTACCGGCCGCTGACGATCAATGCATCGGTCGGCTGGCTGGAAGCGCGCTACAAGTCCTACTCGGGTGCCCCGGCGCCCGTCGCGGAGGGGTTGGGCGAGACGCAGGATCTCAGTGGCCGAACGCTTGCGTTCGCGCCGCGCTGGTCGGCGTCGCTGACGCCCACGCTGGACTACATGCTCGGCGGGCTGTCGCTCAAGCTCGGGGTCAATGTGCGCCACCAGGGCGACCAGTACACCGACACCGACCTGGACGAGAACACCTTCGTGCCGGCGCACACGATCTACTCGGCGCATGTCCGGCTGGCGGCGGCGTCGGAGCGCTGGAACATTTCCGCGGGCGTGAAGAACCTGACCGACGAGCGCGTGCTCAACCAGGCGCTGGATACCGCGTTGTTCCCCGGCGTGTATCTGGCCAATCAGCAGCCCGGACGAACCTTCTACGGAAGCCTCAGCGTCCAGTGGTAGCCGGCGCGGGCATGGGACTGGCAACCGTCATCCAGGTCCTGTTCCTGTTCGGCGTGCCGGCGCTGCTGATCTGGTCCGAACCCCGCGTTCGTTTCGTCGCCGCGGTGAGTCCCGTGGTGCTGAGCTACGCGAGCGGCATCCTGGCCGCCCATGTGCCGGGCGTGGAATTCGATGCGGGGCTGGCCGGCGGCATCGTGGCGGCCACGGTGCTGATCGCGGTGCCGCTGCTGCTGTTCCCGTCGGATCTGCGTCACTGGCTGCGGCTGGCGCGTTCGACGGTGCTGTCCTTCTTCATGGCGGTGGTCGCGGTCTGCATCAGCGCCGCGCTGGTGTTCGTGTTGCTCGGGCCGCGGCTGCCGGCGGCGGCCGACGTGTCGGGCATGCTCACCGGTTTGTACACGGGGGGTACGCCGAACATGAATGCCGTGGCCCTGGCGCGTGGAGTCGACGAGAACACCTTCATTCTGGTCAACGGCGCGGACGTGATCCTGGGCAGCCTGTATCTGTTGTTCCTGATGACGCTGGCCAAGCCATTGCTGTCGCGGCTGTTTCCGCCGTTCACGAGCGACGCGCCGGAGGAGCCCGGCGAGCCTGACCAGGGCGATGCCGTTGCCGGAAGGCGCTGGCAGGGCGCGGTACTCGCGGTGCTGCTGTCGGTGGCGTTGAGCGCGGTAGCCGCCGGCCTGTCCTGGTTGCTGCTGGGACGGATCTCCGAGGCGGCGATCATCCTCGGCATCACCTCGCTGGCCATCGTCTGCACCTTGTCGCCGGCCGTGCGCAAACTGTCCTACAGCTATGAAACGGGCCAGTATCTGCTGCTGGTGTTCTGCATCACCATCGGCACCCAGGCCGATATCGAGCACATGCTGCAGGCCGGCTCCTACGTGCTGTTCTACTGCGCCTGCGTGCTGGTTTGCTCGGTGCTGCTGCACCTGCTTGCCGCAAGGGCCTTCGGCATCGATGTGGACACGGTCATCATCACCTCCACCGCCGCGATCTACGGGCCGCCATTCGTGGGGCCGATCGCCAAGGTGCTAGGCAACCGAGAGGTCGTCGTGTCCGGCATGACGGCGGGCGTGTTCGGACTGGCGATCGGGAATTACCTGGGCTTCGCGATCGCAAGCCTGCTGGCATCGGCGGCGGGCCCATGATGGGCGACGTGCTGGTCGGGCCGGGATGCACCGTTCCACGCCGTATCCGGAACGCTCGTCGCGAAACGCTGCTTACTAACAAATTCTTCACCTAGGCTCGCGTGTCGCGAATCGTCGGACCGATGGCATTCGACGGTGTCGTGAGGTGATCGAGTTCAGATAAAAACCCTGCCCCGAAAGTCGACCACAGAGTCGACCGCAAGAACCATGGAGTGAGACATGAAAAACCCGTTCATCCGGCGGTTTGGCCGGCTTGTCGTCATGGGCGCCTGTCTGGGCGGACTGTGGGCCTGTCAGCAGAGCCCGCTGCCCGACACCGCATCCACGCTGGATGTGGACGCCGGCGCGGATCAGTTCGTCGATGCCAGTCAGGTGGTCGAACTGAGGGGCGCGGTGGCGCCGGATGCGGCGGCGGTCGAAGCCATCAGCTGGACACAGATCGCCGGGTTCGAAGTGGATCTGGACCCTGAAGACACGTTAAGCACCGGGTTCACCGCGCCGCGTGTGGTCCAGCGCGAGGAGCTGATTTTCCTGCTGCGCGTGGACTCCGGCGGCCGCCAGGCGGAGGACATGGTGTCCGTGGTCGTCGATCCGCCACCGCTGGAAGCGCCGGCCGACACCGCGAACGGTGGTGGTCTGGTCGGGTTGCTCGCCGATCTGGTGGGAGACACGACCGAAGTGCTGGGCAGCCTGCTGGCGGTCGCGGGTGCCTTGACCCAGCCGGAAACCCTGGATGAGCGACTGGAGCAGCTGGCGAACACCCCGGATCAGGTCCGGGACCTGGTGAGCACCCTCGGCACCAATCTGGGCGCGCTGCTGGGTCCGGACTCACCGGATTCGGTGGTCGCAGCGATTGGTCAGACGCTGATCGATCTCTCCGAATCGTTGACCACCTTGATGAACGACGAGGAACGCCTGCCCGCCGATCTGCTGGAGGCATTGCGAATCGCCGCATCCGGACTGGGAGAACCGGTGGGGCTGAACGGAGGGCTGGCCGCCAGACAGTCAGAGCCCGTGGTGCTGACCGGCGCCGCGCTGGGCGACTGGTCGCAGCCGGCGGCGTTTGGCGTTCCGAACAACACGTTGCCAACCGCCGACTCGGTCCGCGACGCGCATGATGGACGGGTCGTGGTGCCGGAGAGCGTGCTGCGCAGCGGGATTCCGGTGGATGAGATCGCGGCGTTCCGCTGGAGCGAAGGCGGCTTCTTCGAGGAAATTCCGGTGCAGGTCGACGAGCGGTTTCCGTACTTCCTGAGCAATGACAACTCCGATTTCGGCGTCTACTCGGGGACCGACCTGGAGGTCACCTATGCCTGGGATCGGGAAAACTGGAAACAGGCGGCCACCGCCTCCGCCCGTGACGAGGACGGCCGCCTGGTCCTGAGCGCCGCCTATCCCGAGGGCGAGGGACCGACACCGGATCCGGTGGCGGTGCTGGACGATGATGACGAGGTCGTGTTCATGGCACGTGACGCGGGCGTCCGTGCTCCGGACGATGCCCCGCCGCCGGGCGATGACGTGGTCGCGGTCAAGGAGATCGCGTTGCTGGATGTTCTCGATCCGGGCACGCAGCGTTTCGTCTATCTGGTTCGCCGCCCCGGCGGCAGCCGGTTCGACGCGGGCAACGGGTACGTGGAGTACACCCGGAACGCGAACGCCGACGAATGGATCGACCGCAACTTCTTCCGCGACGAGGATCCGGAGAAGCTCGGCACGAGCAATCGTGGCTACGGGGCGAATCTCGCGGGTCCCGTGGCCCCGCCTGTCGACGGCTATTTCGACTACGAGCGTGCCGGCTGCGCGGTTGGCAGCGAGACCTGCGAATCCGAGGATCGCTTCCCGCGCGATGGCCTGGTGGTTCAGACCGACACCTACCGCTGGGAGGCCAGCGGTCGCTGGATGGTGCGCGATCTGCGCGTGCGGCCGCCCACCGACGCGGCGGTCGACTGGGCGGCGCGGCCGGACCTGATCGATCGATGGAAAGGCCGGGCATTCCAGCAGTCTCCCGACTCGTCGATTTCGCTGGTCGGCTTCGAGGACGAGCAGGTCAACTGGGAGGCCAACGCGACCTTGCTGGGAGAGCGTTGCGGGCCGGTGCGTTGCATCCGCGAGACCTGGGGCGCGGACTCGGGGACCAACGTGACCAAGACCGAGACCTTTTACCGCGACGCCGTGTCCTACCACTACCGCGTCCGCGTGCATCCGATTCCACCGGACGGGCTGTACACGTCCTGGGACTACAACCGTGACGTCGCGGCACGCTATTACACCGCGTTTCGTCCGGATGGCGTGCCCATTGACGGCGTCAACGATGACGTGCTCCAGCTCGACCAGCTCGCGCTGCCCGGCTGCAGTCTGGCGCTGGAGGTGGTCAACGCGTTGCTCGACACTGAGCTTCCGAACATCGATCCGTCGATTCTGACCGAACCCTGTCGACTGTATTTCGACTTTCCCGATGTCACCTTCAACATGCCGCTGGCCTTCGGTGCCTGGGAACAGGTGTCCGGCCGCGACGATGCCGGTTCGCTGGCCTATGTGTTCGAGATCACGGGGGCGACGACACTGGTCAATCCGTTGATCGTGCCTTACTACCGTGACGACGCCTGCTTCGACGACGGAACCGGGGACGATCCGGTGGCGCGACCCTGGCCCGGCGAGGTCAGCGATGACGCGCGGGTGCTCGAGGGCTATGTCGCGGCGGCCCAGGCTCGGGGCGAGGCCGTCGAGACCGCCGCCGATCTGGCCTGTGAGCAGAAGCAGGGCGTCCACGGTGCCCACGGGGTGCACTTCCTGGTACTGGCCGAGTCGGACAACCTGTTCACCGGCGTGCCGCTCACCGAGGCCAACGGGCGCCAATGGCAGTTCATGGTGCCGACACAAGCGCCCAAAAACGTTGGCGCGCCCTACGCCAACATCGTGCGCATGCCGCTTCAGAGCATCGTGGTACCGCGGACGTTCTGAGGCGCTCGGGCCGCCTGGTCAGCGAGATCGCGCGGGGGCTTATCGCGCGATTTCGCTGGCGAACCGCTTGCGCACGCTGCGCAGATACTGTTCCGGCCACACGCGCCACAGCACGCTGCCGAACCAGGAGATACGGTCGCCGAAGATCCAGGGCTGTCCGGTATCGATGGCCTTGAGCACGCGTTCCGCCATCCAGTCGGCACCGCGCATCTTGCCGACCATGGAGCGCTTGTGCGCCGCCGGCTTGCCGTCCGCGCCCAGCGCGGCGGTCTCGATCGGTGTATCCAGAAAGCTCGGATAGACGTTGAGCACGCGAACGCCGCGCGGCTCCATCTCCAGGCGCAGCACCTCGAAGAACTGGGCCAGGGCGGACTTGGCCGCGCAGTAAGCCGCACGGCCCGGAACCGGCATCCAGCTCGCCATGGAGCCGACGTTGATGATCAGGCCACCCGACTGTTCCAGCATCGGCAGGCAGCCGCTGGTCAGCGCGACCGGCGCTTGCCAGTCCACCGCCATCACCTTGTTGAACACGTCGAGCTGCGTCTCGCGCACCGGGGAACGATGGGTGATGCCGGCGTTGTTCACCAGACAGTCCAGCCGGCCGAAGCGCTGTTCCGCCAGCGCGACGAGTTCGGCCTGAAACGCGGCGTCGGTCAGGTTGCCGGCGGCGATGGCGACCCGGTCGGGGTCGGCCAGTTCCGCCTCGCGTTCGGCCAGCAGCGCTGCATTCAGGTCAGCCAGAATCACCGCGTCACCACGCCGGAAGAACAGCCTGGTCAGCTCCCAGCCCAGGCCGCTGGCCGCTCCGGTGATCAGCGTGACGGTGGGTGTGCTTTTGTCCTGCGAGGCCATGCGTCGTCTCCCGTGGAGCGCCTGAAGTTTCGCGAGAGGTTACCTCAGCCGGGCGGTCTCGGTACGGGGCGAAATGGCCGCGGATTTCGGTCCGAATCGATGGCCCGATTGGTCGGGCGAATGTCACGAAAAGTCATTCACGACAACGGCTTGCGAGGCCGACAATGACCTGTTGTGCTGGGAGGAGTAGACGTGATGCATCGACTGCGTCCGACACTGTTGGCGATGGTCGCCGTGCTGGCCGCCTGTGGCCAGGGCGGGTCGGATTCGGGCACGGCACCGGTACAGGCCTCGCAGAATCGCTATGCGATGGCCAATGCCTGTTACCGGGTACAAGACGCCTCCACCGGCCTGTACCTGCGCGTGACCGGTGACGATGGCGTCGCCACTGACGCCGGGCGAGTCGCCGACGCCACGCCATTCTTCATGAAGCCAACCGGCCTCGGACGCTACCTGTTCTACACGCCGGACAAGCGTTTTCTGTCGCTGACCGCGAGCAACGAGGCACTCGCGGCCGGAGCCGGCGATCTGGTCGGGACCGTCGGCCGCGAGGTCGCGGGCGTCGGCGACACGCTGCTGTGGCTGCCGCCGCCGCTGGACCCGGTTGGCGACACCGTGGACTGGATTGGCGACTGGCTGGCCGGGCAGGCGCCGGTTTTGGCCGACGGCCTGCGCGGCACCCGCAGTCTGGGCGTGACGGCCACGCCGTCGGACGGTTCCGAATGGACCGTCGACCAGGCCGACGCGGCGTTCACCATCGTATCGACGACCGCCGACGGTGCCCTGGGCAACGAGACCGGGCCGACCGGCTTTCACTTCGTCGCGGCGGACGGCTGCACGCCATATCCGGAGGCCGAACTGAATGCGACCGGAGAGCCGTTCAAGGGCACGATGCCGGACGGCACGGTGTTCGGTTATGCCGAGTCGCACATGCATCTGGGCGGGTCGGAGGCCCTCGGCGGCAAGCTGGGCTACGGCCGCCCGTTTCATCGTTTCGGCATTCCGCATGCGCTGGGCAACTGCGAGGCGAACCATGGCTCGAACGGCGTGCTCGACGTGTTCGATACCGTGGTCAATCCCGACAGCGACGCGCCGCCGCATGACACGGTCGGCTGGCCCACGTACAAGTCCTGGCCGACCTGGGGGTCGCAGACTCATCATCAGACCTACTACATCTGGCTCAAGCGAGCCTGGATGGGCGGGTTGCGGTTCATGGTCAACCACCTCGTCGCCAACGAGGAGCTTTGCCAGATCTGGCCACTGGCGGAGCACGACTGCAACGAGATGGAAAATCTGCAGGTGCAGCTCGATCTGGTGCTGGACCTTCAGGATTACATCGATGCCCAGGCGGGCGGTCCGGGCAAGGGCTTCTTCCGCATCGCGACCAGCTCGGCCGAGGCACGCCGGTTCATCAAGGACGGCAAGATGGCCGTGATGCTCGGCACCGAGAACGAGAAGATCTTCGACTGCGGCGAGTATCTCGATCAGCCGCTTTGCACGCGCGAGCACATCGATGAGCAACTTGATCTCTGGTACGACAAGGGCATTCGCGCGATCTTCCCGATCCATCTGCTGGACAACGCGTTCGGCGGCACCCGGCTCAGCGAGGATCCCGCGCTGAGCACGCTTTATCAGACCGCGAATGTGCTCGCGACCGGCCACCCGTTCGCCACGCTGCCCTGCGACCAGGTGGACGAGACGGCGCCCCACGGAGAGACGACGACGGACGAGGGGCGCGGGCTGTTCGACACGCTGCTGCTCCAGGTGCTGGGACCACCGCCGCTGCCGCCGGTGACCGGTTGCGTGCGCAATGCCCGCGGGATCACCGAGCTTGGTGACTACTTTCTCAACGCCATGATCGATCGCGGCGTTCTGATCGAGACCGACCACACCGGCACCATCGGTCGTCGCCGCATGCTGGACATCGCCGCCGAGCGCGACGTGCCGGTGCTGTCCGGCCACATCCACGCTGTGGAGCCCAAGTACGACAGTCGCCGCACGATCGAGGTGGGCGGCATCATTTCCAACCTGCCCGACGAGCCCAGCCCGGTCAGCATCGCCTTCATCGAGGATCTCGTCGCCGCCTACCTTGAGGTCAATGGCAGTGCCGATGGCCTGGCGACGGGGCTGGGTTCCGACATCAACGGCATCCATAACCAGCCACCTCCGCGCGAGAACGCCGCCGAGGATCCGCTGAAGTACCCGTTCACGTCATACGACGGCCGGGTGGTCTTCGACCGTCAGGTCACCGGCGAGCGCGTGTTCGATCTCAATACGGATGGTGTCGCGCACTACGGGCTTTATCCCGACTTCATCGCCGACATGCAGCAGCAGGAAGGCGGCGAGCAGGCGCTGAAATACCTGTTCCGGTCGGCCGAGGCCTATTTGCAGGCCTGGGAACGGGCGGAGCGCGCCAGCCGGAGATAGGGCTCAGCGCAGCGACGAGCGCTCGGGTTCGATCAGCTCCAGCAGCGCTCGGCGCTGGCGTGGCGACAGCAGTCGGAACCGCTCCAGCAACTGCTTCTGCTGTTCGGTCAGCGCGTCGTACTCCGCAGCCGGCTCCGCCACCATCGGTTCGCCCAGAATTCTCGGGCCCCGTCCGGTCGCCAGATATTCGAAGCACATGCCGCTGCGACGGGCCAGTGCGCTCAGGTGGTCGACGCTGGGACTGGTGCCGGCGGCATGCTCCCACTGTGCGACCGCGCTGCGGGATACACCCAACTCGGCCGCAAGCGATTCCTGCGACAAGCCAAGCAGGCGACGAGCCTCGCGGACACGGTGATACAGAGCGCTCAAGGTGGTAATCCGATCAATCGGAAAGATTTAACCGAATCAGAAGTGTTGCGCTGTCCGTATCGGTGACGCGTGGAATAATGTTACTTATACTGACAATTCGTCGGGAGCAGGCGCTGTTGCTTCGTCTCCCGGGTCGACCAGCCACTGGTAGGCGCATGGAGGATTGCGGCACATCTGGGATCGAGCGAGTCGACCGGGTCGGGCGCCTGCTTGCGCCGCGCGTGTTGTCGGATTGGTTGTTTCTCCTGATCCTCGCGGTGCTGGCGGCGCCAGCCATTCTGGTGGAACTATCCGAGCGACAGGTGGTGTCGACGCCGCTGGTCGTCGTCGCTGCAACCGTGCTGCTCTGGCTGGTCTGGCCGGGGTTGCGACGGGCTCGCGGTGGCGAGCGCCTCTGCGCTGCATTGCATCTGGCGGCCGGTGCCGCCGCACCGATGGTGGCATTCGACGCCCTGACCGTTACCGGGCTGTCCACCGTCGCCATCGTGTCATCGTTGACGATGGGTGATGGTCGGTTGCTGGCTCGCAATCTGATCAGGCAGTTGGTCGCGTTCGGTTTTGCTGTCGGCATCTGTGGTCTTGACTGGTCGCCAGTCCCTTCGGCGACCACGGTCTGGGCCAGTCTTCCGCTGCTGGGTGGCTGTCCCGTGCTGCTGGCGTTTCGGGCGAGGCGGGTGGTCGCCGATCTGTCGGCGCAAAGCCGATTGTTCGAGGTGCGAAGCAGGTTGGATGCGATGACCGGGCTGTACAACCGCAGCTATCTGGAAACCGTTCTGCCCGCGGCGTTTTCCCGTTGCCATTCCGGGGAGATCGGGATGGTGCTGATTCTGATTGATCTTGACCGGTTCAAGCAGATCAACGACCGCTTTGGACACCGTGCGGGTGATGGGGTCATTCGCGAGATGGCGGCATTGCTGCGCTTCGAACTGCGTGAACGCGATCTCGCGGGGCGTTACGGCGGCGATGAATTCTGGGTGTTGCTGACGGACGCCTCGGAGCACAACGCCATCTCGATTGTCGAGCGCCTGCGCGCGGGACTGAAGGCGCGGGTAGGGGGGCTGGACGAGACGGTCACGGCGAGCTTCGGAATCGCGGTGTGGACCCCAGAACTGAAGGATTGGCGCCATTGGGTGCATTGCGCGGACATGGCGCTCTACGCCGCGAAACATGACGGTCGGGATATCTGGTCGGTGGTCACGCAGGAGCAGATCGCGCTGGGCCCATCCATGCCGGTGACGTCCGGCTGACGGAGGAGGATTGTCTGGCCGGAGCGAACCGGACGACAGGTCGGGTCGGGCGGATGAGCGTCACGAGACTGTCATATGGGCGAAACGCTGAGCCGCCAGACTGTTCAGCATTTCCTGAACGACTTCTCCGAGCCAATCATGACCGACAGAAAATTTCCGCCGCTACCCGACCCGTTGCGGCGCACGGTGCTGCGCGCCGGTGCCGGTGCGATCGCGCTGCCGCTGCTGCACGCATGCGGTACGTCCGCGCCTCCTGATGGTGCGCTGCCGCCGGATGATGTCGGTGACACACCGCCGCTGCCGCAGCCGACGCCGGGTACGCATCCGCCGCGTGGCGCGCATGTCAGCTTTGTGGACGATCCGACCTCCACGCGCACGGTGACCTGGTTTACCGACGGCTCCGACAGCGCCGGCACCTATGTGGAATACAGCTTTGTCGACGCGGAGACGACCGAGTACGAACTCGTTGATCTGGCGCTTGACCAGCGCGAGGAGGGCAACAGTTCCGAGGTGTTCGAGGTCGAGGCACTGACGCATGCGGCGACGATCACCGGCGTGCCGGAAGGCAAGGCGATTGCGTACCGCGTCGGGTCCGATGGGGGTGGGTGGACCGCCACCCGCCTGCTCCCGCCGAATCCGGAACGCGATCGGTTCCGGTTCTGCCACTATGGAGATCAGAGTTCCAGCGAAGCGGCGGTCGCCGTTACCAACGGCGTGATCTCGCGCAATCCCGACCTGCTATGGATTGCCGGAGACCTGTCCTACGCGAACGGCGATCAGCCGGTCTGGGACACCTGGTTCGACATGCTGGAGCCGCTGGCGTCCCGCATTCCGGTCATGACCTCACCGGGCAACCACGAGGCCAAGGACGGTGGAGGGGCCGGGTATCTCTCGCGGGTGTCGCAGCCCGGCCAGAGCGCCTATTACGGTTTCGACTACGGAAACATTCATTTCAGCGTGAGTACTGCTGGCTGTCTGCTTGAGGGTGTCGCCAGCGCCGTGGAATTGCTCGCCGAACTGGTGCAGCTCGAGGCCGATCTGGCCCAGGCGGCGCTGCGTCGGGCGCTTGGCGAGATCGACTTTATCGCTGTCGTGCAGCACTACACGATCTGGACCAACGAGGACGGCCGCGATCCGTTCAATCTCTCGCTGGTGCTGCTTCAGGAGCACATTTTGCTGCGGTATGGCGTGGATTTGTTGCTGGTCGGTCACGACCACATCTACGAGCGCAGTCATCCCATGGCCTACGGACGCGCCGTGGATGGCGGCTACGTCCAGATCACTCAGGGCGGTGGCGGGCAGTCGCTGTACGACCTGCTGGAGACGCCGCGTGGCAACTGGTCGGCGCACAACCAGCTCTGTCACGGTTTTACGGAGTACGAGGTTGACGGTCCGACGATTCGCGGGACGACCTACACGGTCGAGGACGCGGACATCGTGCTGTTCGACGATGGGCGCCTGGAGGTCATCGACAGCTTTGAACTGACCGCCCGCAGCGCGGCGGAGCGAGCGAAGTTCGCCAAACCGGCGCGCAAGCGCTCGGAGATCGTCAGCGAGGCGGACTGGGCCGACATCGTCCGCCACACCCTGGTCCGCAACCAGCTGCATGACGCGATCGAGACCGGGAGCGTGGTCGGGGCCGGGATGTGATCATCGCCGCGCCGCTCCCGTTGTTGTGAATCGCGGCCGGCGTCGTTACGCTGGCGCCGTCATCAGGGAGTAGCCGTCCCCGCGCAGGGGAGCCGACGTCAACATACTTGATCCACAGATCATGGCGTCGGCGGCAAATGCTTGGCGAGACTTTTGACCTTTCAACCTGGAGCCGGGCCGGCGACGGGTGGAAGGTCATGGGTTTCCGTCGCCGGCCTTCAAGGACAGTCCAGTGGAAGGCTTTCTTGCTTCATTTGCGTTGGTCGCCGTCGCCGAGATCGGGGACAAGACGCAGTTGCTCTCCTTCGTGCTCGCGGCCCGCTATCCGGGCAAGGCCGGGCAGATCATCACCGGGATCCTCATCGCCACCGTGGCGAATCACCTGCTCGCCGCATTCGCGGGGTCGATGGTGGACAGTCTGATCATCCCGCCGGGGTGGTCGCGCTGGGTGATCGGGCTGGCGTTCCTCGGCTT
>CALBOV010000213.1 GCA_937896565.1 uncultured Salinisphaerales bacterium | reverse complement strand
GGAAATAGTCCAGGCCACATTCGCCAACCGCGACGATCCGCCCCTCCGCCGCCATCGCCCGGATGCTGTCGGCGAGGTGGGCGGTCCATTCCTCGGCATGGTGGGGGTGCAGACCCGCGGTGGCCGAAAGTCGTGCCGGCGCGAGGCTGGTCAGTTCTTGCGCGCGCCGGTTGCTGAACGCGGAGGAGCCCGTCAGGACGATGTGGTCCACCCCGGCATCCCAGGCGCGTTGCAACACGTCCGGTCGATCCGGGTCGAAGCTGGCGTCAGCCAGATTGGCGCCGATGTCGATCACGGGAGTCGCTGATGATTCAAGGGGGCGGTACGTGATTCGGCCCGGACGAGCCGGGCCGAAACGTGAATGCGATCAGGTCGGAGAAAGCTGGTTCAGGGGATGCAGATTCCCAGCAGCGTGAGCGTGCACTCCTCTTCTTCGTCTCCTCCCGTGCCTTCCCCGCCTTCCCCGCCGTCATCGGTCAGCGGTGTTTCCTCGGTTTCGTCGCTGTCGAACACTTCGGTGCCGATGGCCGCGAGACCGGCCACGCCGACCGCGAGCAGACCGAAGTCGATGGCCGAGTAGCCTTCGAACACGCCGGCCGCGTTCAAGCGGTAGTGCGTCGTCAATACGTTCACGCCGCCGACTTCAAAGCGGTTGAGTCCCATCGGAGACAGCTGATTGCCGTTGAACTCCATGCGCAGCATTTTGGGACGTTCGATTTGCTCGAAGCCATGCGCGACATCGAACTGAAATCCGTATCGAAGCTTCTGCACCAGCGGCTGCGCCGAGGCGTCACCAAAGCCCATTTCGAGGAACATCAGACCTTCGGGCGTCGGGTCCCCATAGCTGCTCGCAGCCGCTGGCCCCGATGCCGCAATGCCCAACAAGATTGCTGCTAGAGTGTGGCGCCGCATTGTCGTCTCCGCGTTCCGTGTAGAGTGAATTCCAGGCGCAACACTCCCTGTGTGCACCGCTGGCCGACTATAGACGCACGGTTTATGTGCGACAACCCGTGGCCGGCGCTGATGCTCGTGCTGCTGTTGGCGGGCTGCGTTCTGCCTCGCCAGGCTGAAGAAACGTCGGCCAGTCCGACGAATCATTCCTGTGAGCGCGTCGCGAGTGCCCATGAACGGCTCATCGCCGATCGGCAGGCTCGGTCGGCCTACGGCATGCCCCTCGATGGTGCGCCGTGGTTGCGTGTGATGCGGGGCTGGGACCGGTGGCCGGTTCATGATGCGTCGGCTCGGCATCAGTGGCTGCGGGCGGCGGCGACCCTGGGCGAACAGGCCTGGACGGCGGAGTTGCTGAATGCCGGTGACGATGCGGCGGTGGCTGCCCTGCGAGATGACATGGCGCGTTGCGCCGAGCAGCTGCCAGACGGGCCGATCAGTGATGGCGACTGGGCGGCGTGGCGCGATCGCGCGCGGGTCGATTCCGACTATGTGGCCTGGCAGCGAGGGCTGGGAGTCTATCCACTGTCGCGTCTGGGGCTGCAAGCCGGCGTGCACGCGTGGCAGCGAAGCTATCTCGAAACCTTTGGCGATGAGGTCTCCCAGCGGGACTGGCCTTTATTCGCGCCGATCGAGCCGGGTGACGAGTGGGTGAGCACGTTGCTGGAACAGGTGCCGGAATTGCCGGGCCTGGCGAGACCGGGCGTGGCTGCGCTGAAGCGGTGGCTTCGCGTCCACGCGCCGCGGTTTCGGGTCGAGTCGGCCTCCCCGTCGGATCATCCGGGTCGACCGGTCTGGACGGCTGGCCGGCTGGCGTTCGACGTCAGCGACCCGGTGGTTCATGTGCAGTTGCTCCCCTGGCTGGATCGCGACGAACCGGTCTGGCAGCTGGTCTTCACCCTCTGGTTCGCCGGGCGGCCCGCCGAATCCGCGCTGGATCCTTACGCTGGCGCGCTGGACGGCATTGTCTGGCGGGTGACGCTGGACGCCCAAGGCCGCGTGCGGATGCGCGACAGCATTCATCCTTGCGGCTGTTATCACGTGCTGTTCCCGACCGATGCGCGCGTTCCCGCCACTGGCCCGGCGGAACCCGCCATCGTGCCGAGGCGCCTGTCGACACAGGGTCCTGTGGAGGTCGTGGTTCGTGCTCACGATCACCTGATCGTGGACGTGCGCGAAGCGCATCCATCCCCCGTCGACGGCGTTTACCGACTGGAGCGCTACACCGACTTGCTGGCGATGCCGACGCCAGCCGGCGCGCACCGCGCGCTGTTTGACCAGGACGGTCTTGTCGCCCGTTCCAGGCGGCCGGAACGGTGGTATCTATGGCCCAGTGGCGTCCAATCGCCCGGAGCGATGCGCGTCTGGGGCCGGCACGCCACCGCCTTTGTCGGCATGCGGCATTTCGACGATGTGAACTTATTCGACGAATTGCTGGTCGATCAGCATCATCAATAGCATCCTCGGAGTCGGCACCGGCTTTGCTAGACTCCCGCGCCCTGCCGCTCCTGGTCCGTCACGCTTCATGGAGGATTCCGTGACCTATCGAGCCTTTCCGCTATTCGTCTGTCTGCTGCTTGCATCGCCAATGTCCGCCCTGGCGGCGACCGCGTATGTCACCGACGAGCTGGAGATCACGCTGCGTCGGGGCCAGGGCACGCAGTTCGGTATTCGCGCCATGCTGGACAGCGGGTCGCGGGTCGAGGTGTTGCAGCAGGACGCGGAGTCCGGATACAGCCAGGTTCGCACCGCGTCGGGCACCGAGGGCTGGGTGCTGACCCGGTACCTGCAGAGCAGTCCCGTGGCGCGGGAGCAGGTGGAGGCCGCGCGCCGCGCGCAGGCGACCGCCGAGCAGCGCGCCGTCGAGGCCGTGTCAAAGCTGGAAACGGTGCAGACCGAAAACACCGGGATGCGGACCCAGATCGGTCAGCTGGAGGAAAAGGTCGCCAGCCTGGAGACGGAATTGCGTCGGGTGTCGTCCGCGGCGGCCCGGCCGATGGAAATCCAGCGGCGCAATGAGCAGCTCGTCGAGGAAGTGCGCGCCCTGGAACAGGAACGCGACCGGCTCGGCATGGAGCTGCGCAACGAGCAGTCTCAACGCGACAACTGGATCACCGGCGCCGCGATCGCGTTCATCGGTCTGGCCCTGGGTCTGATCGCGCCCCATCTGCGCCGTCGCAAATCCGGCTGGGAAGGCCTGGGCTGACCCGCCCATGGGGGCGGCGGGTCGGGTTGCACCGCCGACACGGGGCAGGCGCCTCGCCGGCGTTCGGGGTGCCCGACACCATGAGGCGCTGTGATATAACGGCCTGCCGCCGATTTCAGGCGATTTCTTTTTTCCCATGACCTACCATCTGCTCAACGTTCTGGTGCTCGTGGTCTCGCTCGGCGTGGCCGCACAGTGGATCGCATGGCGGCTGCGGCTGCCGGCGATCGTGCTGTTCCTGGTCGCCGGCGTGATCGTCGGACCCCTGTTCGGATTCGTCCGTCCGAGCGTGGATTTCGGCGATGTCTACCGGCCCGTCGTCAGTCTGTGCGTGGCGGTGATCCTGTTCGAGGGCGGGCTGACGCTACGCCTGCACGAATTCAAGGAAGCCGCCTCGGGCGTGAAGCGGCTGGTCTCGATCGGCGCGGTGTTCGCGTTCGGTCTGGGCAGTCTGGCGGCGAAGGGCATCGGCGATCTGGACTGGCCGGTGGCGCTGGTGTTCGGTGCCATCATGGTCGTGACCGGCCCCACCGTGATCATCCCGCTGCTGCGGCAGGCGCGTCTGAACCGGCGCACGGCCAGCTACCTGAAGTGGGAGGGGATCATCAACGATCCCATCGGGGCGCTGGCAGCGGTGCTGATCTTCCAGTTCTTCGTCTACTCGGGGGGCGGGGATCCGCTGGATTCCGTCCTGATCTCTCTGGGGATCGGGTCGGTCGCGGCGATCATCATCGGCGGTGGCGCGGCGCTGCTGGTGGGGTGGGCGTTCCGCAACGCCTACGTTCCGGAGTATCTGAAGGCGCCGACCATGCTGGCCGGCGTACTGGTCGTGTTCGCGGCCAGCAACGCGGTTCAGCACGAGGCGGGTCTGCTTGCGGTCACGCTGATGGGCATGGTGCTGGGCAATCTCGAACTGCCGAATTTCGAGGAAATGCGGCGGTTCAAGGAGTACATCACCATTCTGCTGGTGTCTTCGGTGTTCGTGCTGCTGACCGCGGACCTCGATCCGGTGACCATTTCGCACCTGGACTGGCATGCGATCGCGCTGGTGGCGTCGATGCTCGTCATCGTGCGTCCGTTGTCGATTCTGCTGGCAACCATCGGCGCCGACATGCAATGGAACGAGCGGCTGCTGCTGAGCTGGATCGCGCCCCGCGGGATCGTCGCCGCCGCCGTGGCCGGTCTGTTCGGGCCGGAGATGCTGGATGCCGGTTACGAGGATGCCGAACTGCTGTTGCCGCTGGTGTTCGCGATGGTGCTGTCCACGGTGACGCTCCACGGGTTCACGATCAGCTGGCTGGCCAAGCGTCTGAATCTGGCGACGCCGGATGACGGCGTGCTGATCGTGGGCGCGTCGCCCTGGACGACCGAACTGGCCCAGTCCCTGTCCAAGGATCTGAACCTGTCGGTATTGCTGGTGGATTCCTCCTGGCATCGGCTGCGCGAGGCGCGTCTGGCCGGGGTCAACGTGATCTACGGGGAGATCCTGTCGGACGAGCTGCAGCTGTCCCTGCATCTCAACGGCGTCAACGTCGTCCTGGCCGCGACCAGCAATGACGCCTACAACGCGCTGGTATGCCGAAACTTCGCCGGGCGCATCGAACACGACCGCGTGTTCCAGTTGCCCATGTACGCACCGGACGAAGGCAATCGCCAGAAAAGCAAGGCCGTGGCGCGCCCGTTCACCGGCGTGCCCGCGTTCGCAGAGAATGCCCAGTACGAGGAACTCTGGCGGCGCCACTTCCAGGACTGGAAGTTCTACAAGACCAAGATCACCGAAGCCTACAGCTACGAGGACTTTCTCGCCGATCTGCCGGAAGGCTCGCTCTGCATCGGCGTGCTGCGCGAAGGCAAGCGCCTGACGTTCCACGCGCCGCAGGCACCGATCAAGCCGCGTCCGGGCGAGACGGTGGTTTATTACGCGCCGAAGAAGACCGGCGCAGCAGAGTCGGAGGCGCGCAACCGCAAGGAGACGCGCAAGCAGCAGAAGGACGCTTCCCGGCCCAGCCCCGACCCGGCCGCCGATGTCGTGACGTCGTGAGCCAGTGGGAGCGCTACACGATCGATGGGCCGGCCGGTGCGCTGGAGTTCGCGGTTGGTGGTGCCGAGGGCGAGCCGCGCGGCGTGGCGGTGATCTGTCATCCACATCCGCTGTACGGCGGTACGCTGGATAACAAGGTGACCTATACGCTCGCAAGGGCGGCGGAGCAATGTGGTCTGGCGTCCGTCCGGTTCAATTTTCGCGGTGTGGGTCAGAGCGAGGGGTTGCATGATGGCGGGTCCGGTGAACTGGACGATGCGCTGGCGGCCATCGCTCACGCGCGGGAGCGCTTCGAAGGTCAGCCGTTGCTGGTCGCCGGGTTCTCCTTTGGTGGCTGGGTCAGCCTGCATGCCGCCGCGCAAAGCGAGCCGGTGCAGCTGATCACTGTTGCGCCGGCACTGCGATACACCACGCTGGGCGGCATTCCGGCCTTGTCCTGTCCGTGGTTCTACATTCACGGCGAGGCCGATGACGTGATCGCTCCTGGCGACAACCGCGAGACGTTGGCGGCGCTGGATCATCCGCCTCGGCAGGTCTGGCTGCCCAACGTCGGGCATTTCTTCCATGGGCACCTCACTGCGTTGCGGACGCATGTGTCCGAGGTCATCGAGACGCGCTGGGCGGAGTTGCACTGAGCCGCTGCCGCCGAGTTGCGCGTGACATGGCGGCGTCAAACGGGTTTGTTATGCTCCCGGCGCCTTTTCCAAACACGAGTGGAGCGCAATGTCGAAGCGATTGATCGCGGCAGCCTGTCTGGCCGTGCTGCCGGTATCCGCCATGGCCGTGGACCTGGATCTGCCAGTCGGTGGGGATCAGGACGATTTCCGCGGCGTCGGGGAAGATTTGTCGGCGGCGGTGGCCTACCGCTCGGCCAGTCCGGCGGAGACGGGCGGGCTGCTGGGCTTCGATGTGGGCGCCCTGTTCAGCTACACCAGTGTCGAGAACAGTGACAGCTGGCAGTCACTGGTTGGCGAGGATCCGAGCGGGCTTGGCTTCGTCAGCCTGGTCGCCAGCAAGGGCATTCCGCTGATCAACGTCGAGGTTGGCGCGCAGCTCGGCCTGGTGCCGGGAACTGACGTGACGCTCTTCGGTGGCGAGGCTCGTTACTCCTTCGTGTCGGGCAATGTGGCGATTCCGGCCGTGTCGCTGCGTGTCGCCTACCAGTCGGCGACCGGGGAGGACGATATCGAGGCGGAAGCCCTGTCCTACGATGTGTCGATTTCCAAGGGATTCGTCTTCGCCACGCCCTATGTCGGTTACGGTCGCGTCGATTCCGAGGTGACCACCGATGTCGCCGGCTATGAAGACGAGGACTACGACCTGGATCGCGTGTTCGGCGGTGTCCGCTTTTCGCTGGCGATCATGAAGATCACGGCCGAGGCGGAAAAGATCGGTGACAACAGCGCGTTCAACCTGCGGCTTGCCTTCGGCTTCTGATGCCATCCGCGCTCAAGCAGCTGGCGTCGAGACTGTTCTCGACGCCAGCCGAGGATCACGACGGCGATCTTGACGACACCCGGCTCGCGGCCGCCGTGCTCATGGTCGAGGTCGCGCGGGCGGATTTTTCGGAGGATGCGATCGAACGCGAGGCGGTGGAAGCCGAACTCGCGACGGCCTTCGGGTTGTCATCGTCGCAGATCGGTGAATTGATCCACGCCGCCTCGCAGCATGCCGATGACGCGGTGTCGCTGCATCGCTTCGTCAGGATGATCAACGATGCGATGTCCTACGCCGAAAAGCTGGACGTACTGACCTGCCTGTGGCGGGTCGCCTATGCCGACGGCAAGCTGGACAAGCACGAGGAACACCTCATGCGGCGGTTCTCCGATCTGCTGCACATCCCGCACCGGGACTGGATTCAGCGCAAGCTCGACGTGGCGCCGGACGGCTGAGCACCGGCGGCTGTCGCCCGGTTTCAGTGATAGAACTGCTGACGGAAGCGGATCGGCAGGCTGCTCGGGTGTCCCTCGACATCGACAACGAGTTCGAACACCAGCGTTTCGAGATTGGCCACCGGTCGCGTGGCGATGGCGTACTCGGCATCTCCGTCGCGAACGCTGCGGAATTCGAGTTCACGGGACTGGCCCACCAGATTCTTGCTCGTGCCCCGGACCGTGGCCGCTCTGGACTGGCGTTGGGCGCCGTCCACGTGCTGCGCGTGAATCACGACCAGCGCGCGTTTGCGGCTGCGTGAGACATTCAGGGCGCTGGCGACATCCGGCGTCAGGTCTGCCGTCGTCATCGCGGAATAGTGCACGACGATGTCGCCGCTGCTGACGGATTGTTCCGCACCCGCGGGCAGCGTCGTCGCCGCCCAGATCAGCAGGATTCGCAGGACATGTCGCATCATTGCGCCGCCACCCGGTACACCGCGATTTCGCCCAGCAGATTGGGCAGGCGCTGCATCATCGCGTTCGAGCGATGTCGCTGGTCGACCATGACGCGCTCCAGAATACTGACGTGTTCGATCGCGCAAAGCTCCTCGAAATCCCGCACGGTGCACAGCCGGACGTTCGGTGTGGAATACCACGGGTGCGGCAAGGTTTCCGTGATCGGCATGCGTCCGCCGATGGCCAGCGCCCAGCGGGTTCGCCAGTGGCCGAAATTCGGAAAGGTGATGATTGCCTCGCGACCGACCCGCACCATGTCCCGCAGAAGACGGTGCGGATGGGGAACCGCTTGCAAGGCCTGGGTCATCACCACGTAGTCGAAGGCGGCATCGCCGAAGTCGGCCAGACCGTCGTCGAGATCCTGGTGGATCACGTTGAGTCCTCGTTCGATGCAGTCGGCGACCAGCTCCGGATCGATTTCGACACCGAAGCCGACCACGCCACGATCCCGCGTCAGCGTGTCGAGCAGCACGCCATCGCCGCAGCCGAGATCCAGCAGCGCCGCGTTGGGTTCGATCCAGCGGCTCATCAATTCGAGATCGGCGCGCAAGGTCATGCCGGTGTCTCCAGGAATCCGGCCAGTGCGCGATGGTAGAGCGGAATCGGCATCAGGAAGGCATCGTGTCCGTAGTCCGACTCGATTTCGAGGAAGCTGACGCGCTTCTTGCGCGCGAGCAAGGCCCGCACGATCTCTCGCGACCGCTTGGGTGAGAAGCGCCAGTCGCTGGAGAACGCCACGACCAGAAAACGCGCGCTGGCCGGGGCCAGCGCCGCCGCGAGATCATCGCCGGTGTCCTGCGCGGGATCGAAATAGTCCAGCGCCTTGGTCATCAGCAGATAGGTGTTGGCATCAAAGCGGTTGACGAAGGATTCGCCCTGGTAGCGCAGGTAGGACTCGATTTCGAATTCCACGTCGAAATTGAACCGTGCCTGATCTGCGCGGCGATCCCGGCCGAAGCGCGCGCGCATGCCGTCATCGGAGAGGTAGGTGATGTGCCCCAGCATCCGCGCCAGGCGGAGTCCGACACCGGGGACATCACCCTGCTCCAGATAGCGACCGTCGTGAAACTTCGGGTCCGAACGGATCGCGTGGCGCGCGATTTCATTGAACGCGATGTTCTGCGCCGAGAGCTTCGGGGCCGCGGCGATTACCGCGGCGCGCTGCACGCGGCGGGGGAACCGGATGGTCCAGTCCAGCGCCTGCATCCCGCCCAGGCTGCCGCCGATCACGGCATGCCAGCGCTCGATGCCTAGCGCGTCAGCCAGGCGGGCCTGGCTGCGCACCCAGTCGCCAACCGTGACCATCGGAAAATCAGGCCCCCAGGGACGCCCGGTGGCCGGGTTGGTCGATGCCGGCCCGGTGGAGCCGCTGCAACCACCCAGATTGTTCGAGCAGACGACAAAATAGCGATCGGTGTCGATCGGCCGCCCCGGGCCGATGCAGTTGTCCCACCAGCCCGGTTTGCGGTCCTCCGGGCGGTGGCGGCCGGCGGCATGGTGGTCGCCGGACAGTGCATGGCAGATCAGGATGGCATTGCTGGCTTCGGCGTTGAGCGAGCCGTAGGTCTCGAAGCTCAGGTCGTAGGCCGGCAGTGTGGCGTCACACTCCAGTTCCAGCGGTGTGTCGAAATGCAGCTGCCGGGCCTGGACCAGGCCGACGCCGGTGTCTGTTGGCATCAGTGAAACAGCGAAGGCAACGGGATCAGGCGGCTGAGGAACAGCAGCGCGAGGATCACGAACATCGGGCTGAGGTCCAGTCCACCGATCGGCGGGATGATGCGACGAATCGGGCGTAGCACCGGCTCGTTGACGCTCCACAGCAGTGCGTTGGCGGGGTTTGCCTGCTGCGGTCCCAGCCAGCTCATGATCGCCTGTACGAAGATCGTGAAGGTGTAAACGTTCAGTACCAGCACGACCAGCTTGAGCACCGCGAACCAGAGGATGGCCGGCAGGCCGACCTGACCCAGATGCCGGGTGAGCAGCAGTACGACGACGATATGCGCGACCGCGAGCAGCAACAGGAAGACGACCGCGGCCGTGTCCAGCTTGCGCCAGCGCGGAACCACCCGCGCCAGTGGCGAGACGGGCGGGTTGGTGATCTGCCAGATGAACTGTGACAGCGGGTTGTAGAAATCCGCCGACACCCATCGCAGCACGATGCGCAGAAATACCACGCTCATGTAGAGCGTGAACAAGGTGTTGACCAGAAAGAGTCCGGCACTCGCGCCCTGTCCCATCAGTCCACTGCTCCGAATTCATCCGCCATGGTTTGTGCCCGCGCGACGGCGGCGTCCATTGCCCGCCGCACGAGTCCGTCGAGATCGCCCGCTTCGAGGGCCTTCAGTGCTTCGGCGGTCGTGCCGCCGGGTGAGGTGACCCGCTCGCGCAGCGTGGCGACCGGCACATCGGTCTCGGACGCCATGCGCGCCGCCCCCAGCGCGGTCTGGATCGCCAGCCGCTGGGACACCTCGCCGCTCAATCCCAGGGCCTCACCGCCGCGGGTCAGGGCCTCGATGAACGCGAAGAAGTAGGCCGGCGCGCTCCCGGCGACGGCGATCACGGCATCGAGATCGGCCTCGTCGTCCAGCCACTCAACCTGGCCCACCGCCCGGAAGACGGATTCCGCGGTGTCGCGCCCGGTCTGGCTGACGGCGTTGGTCGCCACCAGCCCCGTCGCGCCCACACCCAGCAGCGCCGGTGTGTTGGGCATGGCGCGGATGATGCCCGGCGTGCCCAGCGAGGAGCTCAGCCAGCGGCCCAGCGCGTCTCCGCGGATGCCCGCGGCGACCGAGACGACGGTCTGATCCGGGTGCAGCGCCCGCGACAGCGCCGTGGCCACGGCGCGCATGATCTGCGGCTTGACCGCCAGCACCACGACATCGGCCTGGTGCACGATGTCGGCGTTTTCCGGTGAAACCAGCAGGCCGAAGCGGTCGGCAATCAGTTGCCGGCGCGCCTCCGACGGGTCGGCGGCGCACAGTGAATCGGGCGCCCAGCCGGCCTGGATGAGTCCGCCGATCAGGCTGGTGGACAGATTCCCGGCGCCGATGAAGCCGATGCGGGGAGTGGGTGGATTCGTTGCGATCATGATGACGCCGTATGATAAACGACGTCACTCCTTCGCAGGCCGATTCGGCCTTTCCTCGCATGAACGACGCTGCTGACACCGCGGCATGGCCCGCTGTCGACCTGAAACTGCTGGCTCAGGCCGTGGATGCGGCGACGGTCTACGATGTTGCCCGGGTGTCGCCGCTGGAGGCCGCGGCCAAGCTGACCGAGCGGCTCGGCAACAACATCTGGCTCAAGCGCGAGGATGCGCAGCAGGTTCATTCCTTCAAGCTGCGCGGCGCGTACAACCGG
The DNA here is from genome assembly GCA_937896565.1 of uncultured Salinisphaerales bacterium. Lineage (GTDB taxonomy): Bacteria > Pseudomonadota > Gammaproteobacteria > Nevskiales > OUC007 > Abyssibacter. Next base: position 8,540 of record CALBOV010000213.1, on the reverse strand, counting down.
ATTGCCAAGCTGACGCCGCAGCAGCGGGCGGCCGGCGTGGTCGCCGCGTCGGCGGGCAATCATGCGCAGGGCGTCGCGCTGGCCGGGCAGGCGCTGGATATCCGCACGGCCATCGTCATGCCCGAGACCACGCCGTCGATCAAGGTCGACGCGGTGCGTGCTTACGGCGCCGAGGTCGTGCTGACCGGTGACGCCTACGACGATGCGCTGGCCCATGCGAACGAACTGGTCGCGCAGCGCGGGCAGACGTTCATCCACCCCTATGACGATCCCGATGTGATGGCGGGGCAGGGGACGGTTGCCAGGGAAATCCTCGATCAGCATGCCGGGACGATCGACACCGTCTACGTTCCCGTCGGCGGGGGTGGGTTGATTGGCGGCATGGCGGCCTACATCAAGCAGCGTCGGCCGGAGATCGAGGTCGTGGCCGTCGAGCCGCTGGACTCCGCCTGCCTGCATCGGGCGCTGGAGGCCGGTGAACGGGTGGTGCTGGATCAGGTCGGGCTGTTCGCCGACGGTGTGGCCGTGCGCCAGATCGGCGCGTATCCATTCGCGGTCGCCAGACAATGCGTGGACCGGACGGTGCAGGTGAGCGTGGACGAGATCTGCGCGGCGATTCGCGCGGTCTTCGAGGAAACCCGGTCCGTGCCCGAGCCCGCTGGAGCGCTGGCCCTTGCCGGACTGGAGCGGGACGTGCAGTCGCGCGACCTGCGCGATCGTTCGCTGGTCGCGGTGATCAGTGGCGCCAACATCAACTTTGACCGGCTGCGCTACGTGTCCGAGCGCACCGCCCTGGGTGCGCACCGCGAGGCGCTGCTGGCGGTGACGTTGCCCGAGGTGCCGGGCAGCTTTCTGACGTTCTGCGAGCACCTGGGACGACGGGCGGTGACGGAGTTCAACTACCGCTACGCGGACTCGGCCAACGCGCATATCTTCATCGGTGTGGCGATTCGCGATGGGGACCGCGAGCGCGACGCGCTGTGCGACGAATTCCGCGCGGCCGGGTATCAGGTCAACGACCTCAGTGACAACGACGTCGCCAAGGAACATCTGCGCCATCTGGTTGGAGGTCGCGCCGACGCGCTACGCGATGAGCGGCTGTTCCGTTTCGAGTTTCCCGAGCGTCCGGGGGCGCTGATGCGGTTTCTCCAGCAACTCGGCGGGCGCTGGAACATCTCGTTGTTTCACTACCGCAACCACGGTGCCGCGTTCGGTCGCGTGCTGGCCGGGATTCAGGTTCCGGATGACGACATGCCCGATTTTCTCGACCGGCTGCGCGGGATCGGCTATCGCTACTGGGACGAGTCCGACAATCCCGCCTATCGCCTGTTTCTTCGCTAGCCGGTGGGCGATTCCGTCGATTCGAGGCCGAGGATGTAATCCCAGTGTTCCGCTGATACCGGCATGACCGACAGCCGGTTGCCGCGCCGGATCAGCGCCAGACCGTCCAGCGCATCGGCGTGGTCCTTCAGTTCGGCCAGCGGCAGGACGCGTTTCAGCGGCCGATCGTACTGCACGTCGACCAGAAACCAGCGCGGGTTGTCCGGGTCGCTCTTGGGGTCGAAGTGCTTGTCCTCGGGATCGAAGGCCGTGTGATCCGGTCGCGGCTCGCTGGCGATCTTCGCCAGGCCGACCACGCCCGGGACATCGCAGTTGGAGTGATAGAACAGCACGCCGTCTCCGACCTTCATCTCGTCCCGCATCATGTTGCGCGCCTGGTAGTTGCGCACGCCGTCCCAGGGTTCCTTGCGATCGGGGCGGGTTTTCAGATCCTCGAAGGAGAATTCCTCGGGCTCGGATTTCATCAACCAGTACTGCATGTCTCTGTCCGTGGGGGGTGTGCGCCGCGCGAGTCTAACCGCTCACCGGGAACTCGATGGAACCCAGTTCGGTGACGACCGCGTGCAACGGCACGTCATGGGCTGCGACGGGAAGTTGATCGACACCCTGGACGGTGAAAGCCAGCCCGATCAGCCGGGGGCGCCGCCAGGACCTGCGTGTCCGACAAGCCGCGAGCGCGCGATCGTAGTAGCCGCCGCCGAGCCCGAGACGGTTGCCGTGCAGATCGAAACCCGCCAGCGGCAGGAAGACGACATCAAGCTGTCGGGACGACGGCAGCCAGCGGCCACGCGGTTCGCGCATGCCCAGTCCGCGCCGGAACAGGGGCGCGCCTGGCGTGTGACGCACGAAGCGCATCCGGCGACCGCGTACCGTTGGCAGGTAGACCCGCTTGCCCTGTTGCCACAGTGTCCGGATCAGCGCATCGGTCGGCGCTTCGGTCGGCATCGCGCTGTAGACGGCAACGGATCGCGCGCGACGAATCCGGGCGTCGGTGCATGCGAATTCGACCGTCGCCGCGCGAAACGCCTGTCGTGTGGCGTCGTCGACGCCGCGCCGCGCACGGAGCAGTCGCCGACGAGTCGCGCTGCGCTGCTCCGGATGAGAATCTGGGAAAGGCATCTCCCGCCTGTGCCGTTGCGTGCCTTTGACCCTGAGACATGATCTCAGGTGGGGATTCGGATCGCCCGCTTAGGCTTTCCACCCGAAGTGGACGTGCTCACCACGAGCGACCAACCCTCCCCGGTGTGGTGCATTGGCTCAGGAGGTAACCCGGCACCCTGACGAACACCGCAGGAGATACCCTGCACATTACATCGAATTTCCGGCCGCGATACCAGCCCGAACAGGGCTTGACGAACCGGTGGGATATGGCGCCTGGCCGTCAGCCGCGTTCCGACAGCGCCTGATCGATGGACAGTTCCATCTGCCGCAGGCGGCGCCGGGTCGAGTCGTCGGTTTCACCGCCGGCGCCGGCGTCCCGGTTGTCCAGAAAGTCCCTGGCGATGTTCAGCGCCGCCATGATGGCGATGCGCTCGATCCCCATGGATCGGCCCCGTTTGCGGATCGCGGTCATCCGCTCGTTGAGGTAGTCGGCGCATTCCATGAGGCGCTCCTGTTCCTCCGGCGGGCAGGCGATCTGGTACTCCCGACCCAGGATCGTGACAGTGATCGACCTTGCTTCATCCACCATGCTGGGGAACCTTTTTCGCGTTGAGGGCCTGGGCGGCGGCCTAGGCCGTCTCGAGTTCCAGCGCCCGGATTCGTTCGAGAATGGAACGGAGCCGACGCTTGAGTTCTGCGTTGGAGGCGCGCAGTTCGGACAACTCGCGATCCTGCACCCGGTTGTGCTCCGTCAGGCGCCGGTAGTCCGCGAGCAGCGCCTGCAGTCGCGTTTCCAGTCCGCTCAGTTCCGAATCGTTCATCTGCACAGCCCTCGTTGAACGACGAGTATAGCGAGCGCGGGGCGGGTCATCGCAACACGACGAACGCAGATCGCTGATCGCGCTGAATGCGCAACACCAGTTCCCCGCGCGCATCGGTCGCCGCGGCCTTCGCGTCGCTGGTGGAGCCAATGGGCGTGCGGCCGATCTGGGTGATGATGTCACCGCTGCGCAATCCCGCCATCGCGGCCCGTGACCCGGGCGCAACCTGTTCGACGATCACGCCCTGCGCACGGCCCGCGAGAGGGTGATGCTCGGTCATGTTGCCGAGGCGCACGCCGGTTAGCAGCGGATGGATGGCCCGCCCGTCGAGCTGCGTGACATCGGGCTTGACCAGACGCACCGTCACGGTGCGTTCCTGCCCGTTGCGCAGGTAGGTCAGCGGTAGGCGTTCACCGGCGCGCGCCAGGCCCAGCGCGCGCCGCAGGCCGTCGGTATCACGCAGGCGCACCTCGCCCAGCTGCCGGATGACGTCGCCGGGTTCCAGTCCGGCCTTGTCCGCGGGTGATCCCTCGATGATCCGCGCGACCAGCACGCCGTCGTTGGGTTGCAGGTCGAACGCCTGGGCGAGTTCCGCCTGCAAGTCCTGGCCGACGACGCCCAGCGATGGTCGGATCACCCGACCGTCCTGGATGATCGCATTCGTGATGCGCCGGACCATGTTCGCGGGGATTGCGAAGCCGATGCCGATGCTGCCGCCGCTGTTGGAATAGATCATCGTGTTGATGCCAACCAGCTCGCCGTGCAGGTTGACCAGGGCGCCGCCGGAGTTGCCGGGATTGATCGATGCGTCGGTCTGGATGTAGTCCTCGTAGCCGCGCCCCAGCCCGTGGCGGCCGAGCGCACTGATGATGCCGGAGGTGACTGTCTGCCGCAGACCGAACGGGTTGCCGATGGCCACGACGAAATCGCCGACACGCAGGCTGTCATCGTGTGGGAAGGGGATGGCCGTCAGCGCTTCCGCCGGGATCTGCACGACCGCGAGATCGGTTTCGGGGTCCGCGCCGATCAACTCTGCTGGGTACTCCCGATCGTCTCCGAGGCGGACCAGATACTCCGATCCCGACTCGACCACGTGATAGTTGGTGACGACATAGCCACGCTCGGCGTCGATGATCACCCCCGAGCCGATTGACTGGGTCTCGCGATAACGCGGTTGTCGGGGCGCGTTGAAGAAATGACGGAAGAACGGATCGTCCAGCAACGGATGCGCCTGCTCACGCACCCGACCCGTTGCGACCACGTTGACCACGCCAGGCAGCACCGTCTCCAGCATGGGCGCCAGGGAGGGGGTGCCGTCGGCCAGCACCGGTAGCGGAATGCCGGCGGCCGACGGCGCGGGGAGGGCAAGGGTGGTGGTCGCGACCGCGATCAATGCGGCCGCTACTGCGGGCTTGTTCAAGTCCGAACGCCTACTCCGCGGCGACATCCGGGTTCAGGCTGTAAACGCCGGTCAGTTCCGCGCTGGCCAGCACGTGATCCGCGGCCGCGGCCTCCACATCCGAGACGGTGAAGGGGTCCGGCAGGTCCAGCGTCGCGCAGTCCAGCGCCAGGATCCTGAACACGTAACGATGGGCGATCGCGTCGTTCCAGGGCGGGCAGGGGCCGTCGTAGCCGCGGTACGTGCCGCTCATGTCGGGATCGCCTTCGAACCAGCTGCTGTAGTCGTTCTTGCCCTGGCGGGATCCCTCCGGGCCTATCAGGTCGGATTTGCCGCGGGGGCTGACGCCCTGGCTGCATGCACCCTCGGCGATTTCGGTGATGTCGCTCGGGATGTCGATCATCGCCCAGTGCGCAAAGTCGGCGCGTGGCAGGTCCGCGGGCACGACCTTGCCGTCCTGATTGACATCGTCAGGCTTGGTCGGCGCGTCCGGGTCGATGCAGAGCAGCGCAAAGGACTGCGTGCCTGCCGGCGCATCGGACCACGTGAGCTGTGGATTCCGATTGTCCGAGAACTGGACATGCGTCTCGGGGTGCTTGACCGCGAATGCGCAACGTCCGGGAATCGCTGTCTGATCGGCAAAGGTTTCGCTGGTCAACTTCATGCGTGGCTCCTGATTCGGGAACGATGGTGGCTAGTCCCAGGTCGTGCCGGTGTCGTGGCGGAGACTGCGCAGGGCACCTCTCCATGCGCCATCCACCGCGCTGGTCAGCCGGTCCTGGAGGCTCCGCCGCGGGTGAAACTCGAGCCTGTAGAGGGCTTTTTCACGGCTGGCCTTGAGCAACAGGTCGTCGCTGGTGATGACGTCATCCACCAGATTTAGTTCCTTGGCCCGTGTGCCGAACCAGTGCTCACCGGTCGCGACGGTATTCAGGTCGAGCTGCGGGCGGAACTGTTCGATGAAGCGCTTGAACAGGCCGTGTACTTCCTCGAGCTCCTCCCGGAACTTGGCGCGACCTTCCTCGGTGTTCTCGCCGAACATGGTCAGCGTGCGCTTGTATTCGCCGGCCGTGTGCAGCTCGAAATCGACATTGTGCTCCCGCAGCAGGCGGTTGAAGTTCGGCAACTGAGCGATGACGCCGATGGAGCCGACGATAGCGAATGGCGCGCAGCAGATGCGGTCGGCCACGCAGGCCATCATGTAGCCGCCGCTGGCGGCGACCTTGTCGATGGCGATTGTCAGACGGATGCCGTGATCACGCAGGCGGGCCAGTTGCGAGGCGGCCAGTCCATAACCGTGTACCATGCCGCCGCTCGATTCCAGGCGCAGCAGGACCTCGTCGCCGGGTTCCGCGGTTTGCAGGACGGCCGTGACCTCGTGACGCAGCGCGTCGGTTCCGGAGGCCTTGATGTCGCCGTCGAAGTCGATCACGAACAACTTGGGTCTGGTTTCCGACTTGCCCAGCTTGGAGGCTTTCTTGCGGCGCTTTTCCTCCGCCTTGCGCGCCTTCTGGCGCTGCTTGCGCGCCGGTTCGTCCGCGATCGTGTCGATCACGGCGTCGCTGAGTGCCTCGTAGCGCTCGTTGAGGGACTGAACATCCAGGCGGTCGTTGTGCCCCTGTCGCTGGTGCCGAACGGCATTTGCAACCAAAGCCACGATCGCACCGAATGCAAAGACGATGGTCACGGCCTTGGCGAGAAACAGGAGGTAATCGGCCAGCACTTCCATTCGCTGAATCCAGTGGAAACGGCGGTGGAGTGTAGCAATCGGGGCGTGACTCGCCAGACCGCAAATCGGCGGCGATTCGCGGCGGATTGTCATGAAACGGCATGAAAGATGTGAGGGAATCGTCAAAATTGCATTGCATTCAACGATTACGGATGGTCTATAATCCTCAGCGGTACCATGCGTCATCGAAAACCCGACGTCGTTAAGGGAGTAACTAGAATGATCGACAAGATTCGTGCGGGGATCGCCGTCGTTGCGCTGATCGGCTGCACCGCGACCACGGCTGCCGAGGCGCGCGACCTCCGGCCCTACATTTCGCCGCAGGCCCGTCTCATCGCCGCCGACGACGATCGGAATACCGACGATGCCTACGGTGCGGAAGTGGCCCTGGGCCTCGCCGTGACCGAGAAGTGGGGCACTGAAATCGGCCTGTTCTACGAGGACATGAGTGGTCCGCAGGACTGGAAGATCTACGGCTACCGCATCAACAACATGCTGTTCCTGCCGCCGACCCCCATGATCCAGTCTTACGGGTCGATCGGTTTCGGTCTGGCTCGCACCGAGCCCGAGGGCGCGGGATTCACGTCGAACGAGGCTTTCGCTGACATCGGTCTGGGTTTCTTCCTGAAGAAGCCTGAAGGGCCGGACGTCGGTCTGCGCCTGGATTCGCGCTATCGGCACACGTTCGCCGAGGATGATCTCTACAACGGCAACGACTTCGGTGAAATGGTCGTCAGCCTGGGTCTGGTCTTCCCGGTTGGTCGCAAGACCGAAACCGCGCCGGCGTTGCCCGCACCGGGTGGTGTGACCGATTCCGACGGCGACGGCGTTGGCGATCGTTACGACCGTTGCCCGGGCACGCCCGCAGGCGTTCCGGTCGATGCCGTGGGCTGTCCGCTGGATTCGGATGGTGACGGCGTGCCGGATGACCTGGATCGTTCGCCGCGGACGCCTGCTGGCGTGGCCGTCGACGAATTCGGTGTGCCGCTGGAATCCAGTGGTCAGACCGAGCCGGTCGAGCGTCGCTTCGAAGACGTCAACTTCGCCTTCGACAGCTCCGCCGTCAGCGAATACGCATCGGTGCTGCTGGACAACACCGCCGCGGAAATCAAGTCGCTGCAAGAGAAGTACAAGGAAGTCACCGTGCAGATCACCGGTCACACGGACAGCATCGGCACCAAGGAGTACAACTCCGGTCTGTCGACCCGCCGTGCGAACGCCGTGCGTGACTACCTGGTCCGCAAGGGTGTGAACCCGGACAGCATCGTGACCCTTGGCTTCGGCGAGACGCAGCCGGTGGCCAGCAACAAGACGCCTCAGGGCCGCTTGTTGAACCGCCGTGCGGAAATCCGCGCTCGCGGCAAGTAGTGAGTAACGGAGCGGCCTCCCGGCCGCTCCGTCTTATGAAACCCCTGATGGCTTTTGGGCCCTCAGGGGTTTTTTGATGGACCGCTTTCGTCGAAACAGGTAGATTTTCCGCATGCTCGGGGACCGAATCTTTCGACACTGGCGTGCCGGATTGGCGGCATGCTTGCTGACCATGCCGGCGTGGGGGGCAGGATTCATCGTGGATGGTGACGGCGATGGCGTGCCGTTCGAGATGGATGAGTGCCCTTACACCCGTCCAGGACAGTCGGTCGACGCGTTTGGCTGTTCCGACTTGCCGGACGCGGACGAGGACGGTATCCCCGATGTCGACGATCGATGCCCGGTGTCGCCTCCCGGGGCCAGCATTGATCCCGAGGGCTGCTCCATCGACAGTGATGGCGACGGGGTCCCTGACGGCATCGATCGATGCCCCAATACGCCGATTACCACGGTGCCCGATTCGACGGGCTGTTCCGCCAGTCAGCGACTGGTCGGCGCGGAACCTCGCGTGATTGTTGGCCGTCCGGTGGACGGTCGCAGCCCGGCGCGGACGACGCCTCCGTCCGCTACGGCCGAACCGTTCCGGTCCGGCGAGCTGGTGGCGCGGAGCGCGACCGATGGTGGGGCAGGGTCCGCGAACTCCGGCGATGGTCTGTCGGGCCAGGCGGCGCAATCGGACAGCGGAATGGTCGCCGACGGTTCCCGTCAGCGGGTTGCCATGGCGCCGACGTCAGCTGGGCTCCCGGCTCGCCAAGCCACGCGTTCACGTCCATCGGCCGGT
>CALBOV010000212.1 GCA_937896565.1 uncultured Salinisphaerales bacterium | reverse complement strand
TGCCGCGGTGGTGTTGCCGGCGATCAGTTCGCCGATGGTGAGCAGGTCATGGCGGCTGGAATCGAGCTGCGTGCGATACGCCATGAAGATCAGCGCCGCGGCGGCCATCAACAGTCCGGCCGCCGCCGCCGCGATGGCAATCAGCGTCATCTTGCGCCCGATGGGAGCGTTGCGAAACGTGCCCGTCATGACGTCCGCGATCGCATCACGGAGCGATCCTCGCGACCCGCAGCAGCTTCGAACTGATCACCAGCCGCTGCCGCTCCGCGGCATCCAGGTCGACTTCGAAGCGAACCTTGCGCTCATCGATGAAGAACCGGATGACCCCGGCGGGCAGCCGCTCCTCGGTCTCGTAGACGCTGAGCACACCGGGTGCCTCAAGCGCTCCGAACCGCCGCATGACATCGTCCCGATCGCCGCGCAGGTACACCATGTCGCAATGCGCGTCCGGCGACTCCATCCCCACCACGCGCAGCGGTCGGGTGCCTACCGTCTTGCCTCGCAGCGCGGCCTCGATGACCTCGACCGTCTCCGCCCCGGCCCACACACACAAGGTCACGGGCTGGCGGACATGCTCGAAGGTGCCCTCGGGCCACTCGACGAACTTGGCGAAGTTCAGCAGGAACGCCGCCTTCACCTGATCTTCCAGCGTGGCGGCGCCCAGAGCAGGCCACAGCAGCGCCGTGACTCCGGTCACGACGGCCACCCGGCGAAGACGCTTCATCACGGGTCGTCACCCCAGTTCCAGCGCAGTTCCAGCGACACTGCCCGTTCCGCTTCCACGGTCTCCGAGTCGCTGGCGAACTCGGCGTGGTGATCGTCCAGCAGGTTGGTGCCGATCAGACCGATCTCGGCACCGTCCAGCCACTCGTAGGCAACGCGCAGGTTCAGGTCGGTATAGGCGTCGATGCCTCCAGCTTGCAGTTCGTCCACGTATCGAACAATGCCTTGCGCCTGCCAGCGCCCACGCGCCCACAGCGCGCTGAACAGCGCCTGATGGCGCGGACTGCTGCCCTCATGAACGGCGGCGGTGGACGCATCCGCGCTGTCCGATGCGTCGATGTCGATATCCAGATAGGCGTACCACGCGCGCAGTTCAACCCAGTCCGCCGGCTTGATGATCACCGCGACCTCGCCGCCGGTGCCGACGCCGGACAGGCGATTTTCAAAACTGGCCCCCAGCAACACGGGCTCGGTGCTGCGCAAGTCGTCGTAGTCGTTGTAGAAACCGGCAACATCCACCGACAGCCATTCGCCGAACTGCCGTCGAGCGCCGATTTCGTAGGCGATCAGCGTTTCGGAGTCGAAGTCCGGGTTGCCGACACGAATGATCTCGCCACCGTCACAGAAGCCCGGAAAGCCGTCCGGCGGCGGACAGTAGAGCGCCACATCGTGATCCACACGGTTCGGCGTGCGGACCGCCTTGGCGACGGATGACCACAGATAGGTCCGCTCGGAGGCCGCGTAACCCAACCGCGCGCCCGGCTGGACCTCGTAGCCAGTGAAGTCGTTGTGCTCGAACTTGGAGCCCAGTGTCAGCGTCAGCCGGTCGTCGATCAGGTCGATGCGGTCCTGCAGGAACGCGCTGGGTTGCTCGATGTCCCGGTCGGCGGGAAGAAAGATCGCCGGATAGGGCGGACCACCGGTTTCATCGGAGGAGTGCCGATAACCGACGCCGCCGATGAACTCGTGCCGCTGGCCGATGGTGCGGGAGTACTGCAACTGGATATCGTAGGTATCCCGCTTTTCCCGATACGTGGGCTGATCACGCCGGAAACCGGAATAGGTCGCCCGCAGACTCAGCTGCGCCGCATCGTCCCCCTCACCCAGCGGGCGGACATAGTGGATGTTCGCGTCGCCCCCGTTGGTGGAAACATCACCACCCGGCGAATCGGCATCGGCGGTATACAGGTTGCCCGAAACCGACAGCTGATCATCGACGGACAGCGCCGTGTCCAGCCGGCCTCCGGCCATGGCGATGCGTTGACGGTCGGTCGCGTCGCGACCGTCACCCAGCCGGCCGTCACCCCGCTCGACCGCCTTGCCATACAGCCGCAGCGCGCTATCGGATCCGACGCGCTGTCCGGACCGCAGGGTCGCGGCATTGCGCTCGGTCCCCACCTCGACGACCGAGACCGTCCCGGTGGTTTCGCGAGCCGAGCGCGTGATGATGTTGATAACGCCGTTGACCGCATTGGCGCCCCACAGCGTCGCGCCGGGACCGCGCACCACCTCGATGCGGTCGATGTCGGTCAGCGCAACGTCGAGCACATCCCAGAACACGCCGGAGAACAGCGGCGTATAGACGCTGCGGCCGTCGATGAGCACTTCCAGCTTGTCGGCCAACACGGCGTTGAACCCGCGGATCGAGACGGCATAGTCGTCCGCGTTCACCTGGGCCACGTTCACGCCGGGCGCCAGTCTCAACGCCTCGGGAATGGAACGGGCGCCGGATCGCAGGATGTCGTCATGAGTGATCACGTAGACCGCGGCCGGCGCTCGCGAAGCCGGCTCGGCGGCCTTGGACACGGTCACCACATCAATCGCCAGCAACTCCTCCAGCGACAGGTCGGTGAGATCGTTGCTCGCCAGCTCCAGCGCGCTGGCCGATCCGGTGATCGCGGCCAGCACCACGGCTGCCAGCAGGCGGTTGCGATGAACGGTCCGATCCGGGACGTAACGTCCGCGTGTTGTCATGCCGTTCCCCCCGAATGGCCGCCGAAAACACGACGTCGAGCCATGCTACGGAGGGGGATGACAACAAATGGTGAAGCCGCGCCAGGCATCTTCGACAGCCGCACGGCTCCGCCGGGGCTCCGGTTCCGATCTCGCCACGCACCACGGGCTCTGGGTGATCAACCCGCCAGATCGACGATCAGGATGCGCCGGCCACCAGCTCCAGGATCGCGGCCCCGTAGCGCTCCAGCCGCTTGGCCGAAACACCGCTGATCGCGCCGAGCGCGGCATCATCGGCCGGCTTCTCGCGGGCAATGTCGCGCAGCGTGGAATCGTGAAACACCACGTAGGCCGGCACGCCCTGCTCGTCCGCCTCGTCCTTGCGCCAGCCGCGCAGGCGCTCGAACAACGCTTCGTCGCCCGGTGCCAGCGCCGCCTGGGGCGCACTGGAGCGACGACCACCACCGGACGGCGCCGCAGCCTTGCGGCGGACGCGGACGGTCTCCTCGCCCTTGAGCAGGCCACGCGCGGCTTCGGTGAGATGCAGCCCGCCAAACCCGCCAACATCCACGTCCAGATAGCCGCGCGCGATCAGCTGGCGAAACAGTCGCCGCCACCGGTCGGCGGAGAGCGCCTGACCAATGCCGAAGGTCGACAGGCTGTCGTGACCGAAGCGTGTGGCGCGCTCGTCACGCTTGCCGAGCAGGTGATCGACGAGATAGCTCACGCCGAAGCGCTGGCCGGTGCGGTACACCGCCGACAGCGCCTGGCGCGCGGGTTCGGTGGCATCGTCGGTGTCCGGCGGCCAAAGACAGTTGTCGCAATTGCCGCAGGGCTGCTCCAGCACCTCACCGAAATAGCGCAGCAGCGGCTGACGGCGGCAGGTATCCAACTCGCAGTAGCCGAGCATCGCATCCAACTTGCTGCGCTCGATGCGCTTGCGACCGTCCTCGGCCTCGCCAGAATCGATCATCTGCCGACGCTGAACGACATCGCCCAGGCCGTAGAGCATCCAGGCATCGGCCGGTTCACCGTCACGGCCGGCGCGGCCGGTCTCCTGGTAATAAGCCTCGACGCTGCCCGGCAGGTCGAGATGCACGACAAAGCGCACGTCCGGCTTGTCGATGCCCATGCCGAAGGCGATGGTGGCGACGACAATCACGCCGTCCTCCCGCAAAAACCGGTCCTGATGCGCGGCGCGCTTTTCGGCCCCCAGACCGGCGTGATAGGGCACGGCGTCGAAACCGTTGCCCTGCAGCCACTCGGCCGTGGCCTCCACCTTCTTGCGTGACAGGCAGTAGACGACGCCCGCCTCGCCGGGGTGCTCCTTTTGCAGAAATCGCAGCAACTGCTGTTTCGCGTTCGCGCGCTCGCTGACGCGGTAGCGGATGTTGGGCCGGTCGAAACTGGCGACGAATCGCCGCGGATCGTGCAGCGCCAGGCGCTGGACGATTTCGTCCCGGGTCGGCACGTCGGCGGTGGCCGTGAGCGCCATGCGCGGCACGCCCGGAAAGCGCTCCGCCAGTTCCGACAGGCCGAGGTACTCCGGCCGGAAATCGTGCCCCCATTGCGACACGCAATGCGCCTCGTCGATGGCGAACAACGCCAGCTTCGCCTCGGCCAGCAGTTCCAGTGTACGCGGCATCAGCAGCCGCTCGGGTGCGAGGTACAGCAGGTCCAGATGCCCGGCGCGCACCTGTGCCTCGACCTCGGCGGCCTCGCGATAGTCCAGCGTGGAATTGAGGTAGGCGGCCCGCACGCCGAGCTGACGCAGCGCGGCGACCTGATCGGCCATCAAGGCAATCAGCGGCGAGATGACCACTCCAACGCCATCGCGAACCAGCGACGGAATCTGGTAGCAAACCGACTTGCCGCCACCGGTGGGCATGAGCACCAGCACGTCCTGGCCGGCGATGGCGGCATCGACGATCGCCGCCTGCTCGCCGCGAAATTCCGAATACCCGTAGACCCGCTGGAGAACTTCGATCGCCGACATCGCTCTATTGTGAGGGACTCCCGCACCCACCGCGAGTGCTTGACAGCGCTGCGTGCAGCCTTGGGAATGGGCGCGGACGACATGATTTGACGACAGGTTTCGCCATGGAGCGGCTCACCCGATTCTGGATTCATCCGATGGTCGGCCTGCTGGCGGCGTTGGCGCCGGCACTCGCCGCGGCCGAGGCCACACCGGTGACGGTGCAAACCATCGAAGCCTCCCGCGCGGCGGCACCACTGGTGCTCTCGGGCAGCTTCACCGCGCGGCAGCGCTCGGATCTGTCCACTTCCGTGGCGGGGCTGGTCCAGGAACTGCGCGTCGACATCGGCGATACCGTGAAGACCGGTGACCTGCTGATCCGGCTGGACCCGGAATTGGCCGATCTGCAGCTCTCGCGCCTGCGCGCCGCCCAGGCGGAAGCCGAGGCGCTGCGCGACGAGGCCCGCCGCCAGGCGGAACAGGCCAAGGTGCTCGCGCAATCCGGGGATCTGTCCGCGTCGCTGGCGCAGACCCGCATCGCCGAGGCGGCCACGTCCGAGGCACAGTCCGCCAGCCGCCAGGCGGAAGTCCGCGAGCAAGCTGCCCGGGTGCAGCGGCATGAACTGCGCGCGCCCTACGCCGGCGTGATTACCGGGCGATACACCGACACCGGGGAGTGGGCCGTACCCGGCACGCCGGTGCTGGAACTGGTGGACCTCGCCAGCCTGCGCCTGGATGTACAGGTGCCGCAGGCGCGCTTTGCCGACATCGGACCCGACACCACGGTCACCGTCCGCACACCCGCGCTGCCCGACCGGAAGCTGGACGCGACGGTCGAGGCCACCGTTCCGGTCAGCGACCCCACCGCCCGCACGCTGCGCGTGCGCCTGGTTGTCGACAATGCCGACCGCCAGTTGCTGCCGGGGATGTCCGCACAGGCGGACTTCCATGTCCGCAGTGCGGACGCACTCGTGCTCGCGCCACGTGACGCGCTGGTCCGCCGGCCCGACGGCGCCTTTGGCGTGTGGGTCGTGAACGAGGAGGATGGCGTGCTCAGAGCCTCGGCCCGGCGCGTCCGCACCGGCCGCACGGTCGGCACCGACGTGGAAATTCGCGAAGGCCTGTCCGATGGTGACCGCGTGGTCGTGCGTGGTAACGAAGGATTGTCCGACGGCCAGGCGGTGCGCATCGTCGACCGCATCGGCCAGCCGGACGCATGATCGCCGCCCTGGTCCAGCGCGGCACTCTGCTCACCGTCGCGGCGCTGGTGCTCTGCGTGCTGGGCGTGCTCGCCGCGTTCAGGGTGCCGGTGCAGATGATCCCGGACCTGGAGGTCCGCGAGATTTCGGTGCGCACGAACTGGCCCGGCGCGACACCGCAGGATGTCGAGAAGGAAATCCTGATCGAGCAGGAGGAGTTTCTCCGCGCCGTTCCGAACCTCTCGCGCCTGATCTCCTACGCCTCGACCGGGCGCGCGGAAATCGAACTGGAATTCCCCTTCGGCACCGACATCACCCAGGCGCTGATCGACGTCAACAACGCGCTGTCCCAGGTGCCGGCCTATCCGGAGACGGTGGACGAGCCGCGGGTGACGGCCGACTCGTTCTCGCAGAACGCCTTCATGTACTACCGCGTGGTGCCGCTGCCCGGAAATCCGCGCGCGCTGGACATGGACATGATGCGCGACTTCATCGACGACAACGTGCGAACCCGGATGGAGCGGGTGCCGGGTGTGTCACAGGTGGATGTCCGCGGCGGCGCCGAACGCCAGATCCAGATCTTCGTCGACCCGGCGGCGCTCGCCGAACGGAACATCACGCTGACCCAGCTGCGCAACGTGATCCGCTCGCGCAACCGCGACGTGTCCGCCGGGGACCTGAACACCGGCAAGCGACGCTATCTGCTGCGCACCGTCGGCCGCTTCGACGACCTGATCGCCATCGAGGATCTCATCGTCGCGCGACAAGGCGATGCGGTGGTGCGACTGCGGGATGTCGCCGAGCTCCGGCTGGACCACTTCGAACTGCGCAACCTGTCGTACGCGGAGGGCGCGCGCTCCATCACGCTGGCGGTGAACCGCATCTCGGGCTCCAACGTCATCGCGATCAAGCAGGGCATGGCGCCGGTGGTCGCGGCCATCAATCGGGATGTGCTGGAACCGGCCGGCATGCGCATGAGCCTGACCAGTGATGACGTGCGCTATGTCGAGGCTTCCGTCGCCAACGTCTGGCAGAACCTCGGCATCGGCGCGGTTCTGGCCACCCTGGTGCTGTTCGCGTTTCTGCGCTCGGTGCGAGCGACCGCGGTGGGTGTGCTGGGCGTGCCGATCTGCACCATCGCCGCGTTCATGGGCCTGCTGCTGGCCGGCCGCACCATCAATGTCATCTCGCTGGCCGGTGTCGCCTTCGCCATCGGCATGACGCTGGACAACAGCATCGTGGTGCTGGAGGCGATCGAACGCGAGCGCCGCAGCGGTCTCGGCCGCTTCGAATCCGCAGTGGCCGGGGTCAAGCGCGTATGGAGCGCGGTGCTCGCCTCGACGCTGACCACCGTGCTGGTATTCGCGCCCATCCTGTTCATCGAGGAAGAAGCCGGCCAGTTGTACTCCGATATCGCGGTGGCGATCTCGGCATCGATTCTGGCCTCGATGGTGGTCGCGATCACCCTCGTTCCAACCGCGGCGGCACGGCTGACGATGGCGGAAGACCGCCCGGAGCCGGGGCGCGCAACACGCCAGCGGGTGGCGGACATGGTGGCCTGGCTGGTCGCCACACCAACCCGCCGCTGGAGCTACCTGGGCGGGCTGACCGCGGTGGTCATCGGTGTTCTGGTCTTCCTGACGCCGCCGGCCGAGTACCTGCCGGAGGGCGAGGAACCCAAGCTGTTCGCGCGGATGATCGCCCCGCCCGGCTACAACCTGGACGAGATGTCCGCCATCGCCGACGACCTGCAGTCGAAGCTGATGCCCTATGTCGGCGACGACCCGGACCGGTTCGCCAGCGGCGAGACGACGGTGCCGGCGCTGGCCTACATCAACATGGGCGTGGACACCGGGGGACTGCGCATCATCACCGAGACCGTGCGGCCGTCGCAGATCGACGCGCTAATCCCGGTCCTGACCGAGCTGTACACCGCCTATCCCGGCATGCGCGCCTTCGTGTCGCGGGGTTCCATCATCTCCAGCAATGACGGCGGCACCCGCAGCGTCAATGTGGACATTTCCGGCGCCGAGCTGGCGGACATCTACGCCGCCGCGGACCTGGTCTATGACCGGGCGCGCGAGGTCCTGGATGACCCGCAGATCGGATCGCAGCCCTCGTCGCTGACGCTGAACCAGCCGCTGGTCGAGGTTCGACCGGACTGGCTTCGCGCCTCCGAGCTGGGTCTGAGCGCGGAGGAACTCGGGTTCGCGGTCGCGGCACTGTCCGACGGCGCGTTCGTTGACGAGTATTTCGTCGGCGACGACAAGGTGGACATGTATCTCTACAGCCAAGCCGGCAACTCCCAGGATCTGGGCGCATTGTCGGAACTGCCGATCGCCACGGCGGCGGGGATCGTGCCCATCTCGGCCGTCGCCTCGCTGGTCGACACCGTGGACACGGACGAGATTCGTCGCGTGAACGGACAGCGCACGGTCACGCTGAACATCATCGCACCACGCTCGGTGGCGCTGGAGACCGCGGTGGGCATCGTGCGCGAGGATGTCATCGCGGCGCTCAACGACTCAGGCGACCTGCGAGCCGGAGTGGTGCTGGACATCTCCGGCGCGGCCGACCAGCTCGACGCCACCCGCGAGGCGCTGTCCGGCAACTTCGTGGTCTCGCTGATTCTCTGCTACCTGCTGCTGGTCGCGATCTTCACCCACTGGGGCTACCCGTTCGTGATCATGACCATCGTGCCGCTGGGCGTGGCTGGCGGCATCGCGGGTCTGGTTGGCCTGAACCTGATCACGCGCCAGCCCTTCGACATGATCTCCATGCTGGGCTTTCTGATCCTGCTGGGCACCGTGGTCAACAACCCCATCCTGATCGTCGATCGGGCCCTGCAGAACCTGCGTGATGGCGACATCGCACCGGAACGGGCGGTCACCGAGGCCGTGGATGCGCGGCTGCGCCCGATCATGATGTCGATGATCACCACCGTGGCGGGCCTGTCCCCGCTGGTTTTCATCCCCGGCGCCGGCACCGAGCTCTATCGCGGAGTGGGCGTCATCGTGCTGGCCGGACTGGTGTTCTCGACCATCGTGACCGTCACGCTGCTGCCGGTGCTGCTGACCACCCTGCTGAAGCTGCGCCGCGCCCCGGCGAGCACGAGCTGATCAGCCATCACCCGCCTCCAGGGCAGCGACGCGGGCTTCCAGCGCCTCGATCCGGGCGAGCAGCTCATCACGGGATGCCGATCCACGGGAAGTGGCCGGCGCGGCCGCGGGTTCCGGGATCTCCGGCTCGCCGCAAAGCGTATGCGCCAATCGCGCCTCTTTCTGGCCGGGCTGGCGCGGCAGCATGACGACCAGCGGCTGGGTGCGATCGGTCAGGAATTCCAGCACCTCGTCCAGATCCTCCAGGGACTTCGGGCCACGCAGGTTGTCGGCGTGGCTGCGGATTTCCGAGCGCGTCTGCGGCCCGCGGAGCATCAGCACCGCCAGCACGGCGGCGGAGGCGTCCTTGAGCAACAGCCGGTGCTTGAAGTTCTGGCGCCATTTCGGCACGCGGGAGCCGGTGTCCTCCCGACTGCAAAAGCGGTATTCGGCAAGCTGGTTCAGAGCCTTGCCGACCTCACCCTCCGTGAGGCTCATCACCGGGCTGCGGGATGATTTCTGATTGGCCGCCGCCATGATGGCGTTCACCGTCATGGGGTAGTAATTCGGCGTGGTGATGGACTTTTCGAACAGCGAGGCGAGCACGCGCGCCTCGGCGGGGCTCAGTTCCGGGGTCTCCACCTGACTCTCCTGATCGTGCGGGCGGCACAGTGTGCCACGGCTTGCGGTACTACCAGCGGCTGTCGTTGCCACCGTCGGTGAGTCCGAACAGGCGGGCCAGCAAACCCGGATGGCGGTTGCCGCTGATCAGCGTGCCGTCATCCTGGTGCAGCTTCAGCGTTGCCAGGTAGGAGGTCGTGGCGGACAGCCGCCGGGCAAGCTGTTCGGCGATGGCCAATGCAATGGCGGGCCGGTCACGCACCGCCTGTTCGGCGTGCTCGATGACATGGAAGACACTGTCTTCCATCGCCACCAGCGTGGCTGTCGCGGGCACGTTGAGCACCGCTGAAATCTCGCCGAACAGGGCGCCGGCCTGTTGTACACGCGCCACTTCGACACCGGAACGCATGACCCGCACCGCGCCCTGTCTCAGCACGAACAATCCGCTGTTCGCCGCGCCCTCCTCGAGAAACGTGTCACCGGCGGCGACACGCCGCTCCGGAAACGACCGACAAAGCGTCAGCAGGCTGCTCATGGTCCGGCTCGTCCTTGTGCACGGAAAGCGCAACCTTATCACCGGCCATTCGGCCCGGCATGCGCTTGAGCGCACGCCGGGCCGAATCGCAGTCAGCGGCGCCGAACTCCCGCCAGCGCCAACAGCAGCAACAGACCACCGAGCCCCCAGGCACCGGACGAGCCGGTGGGCGCGGTGGAGCCCCCGGACCCGCTGACCGGATCACCCGCCTTGGGGCTGACCTGATCGGCTTCCACCGACGACGCGATCGGGCTGGAACCAGCACCGTCGATGGTCAGCGTCACCGTCCACTGCCCCCCGGGCGCCAGCGCCTCCAGCATGTACTGCTCGGTCGCCTTCGTGACCTTGCCGACGGGCTCGGTAACGTCGGATTCGGCCTGGGTCACGGTCGCCCCGTCGGGCAGCGCGACATCCAGCACCACGCCGGTGGCCGGAATCGCCGCATCGGCGGGCAGGCTGATCGTGGCCGTGTAGGTCAGCGAACCGCCGGAGGCTCCGGCCGAGGTTTCGAGCTCCAGAACCGGGCGACGCGAAACCGCCTCATAGGCGTCGATCCTCCCGAATCCGGAGGTGTTGTTGGGAATGTCCGCGTCCGTCGTTCCGCCACAGGTCTCGCCGTGGAGGATGGGCACGGCGGTGTTCTCGATGATCGAGCGCACGTCATCGACTCGCCCGATCAGCCTGGGCTCGGAGGACAACAGAAGGGCAACCAGACCGGCCACATGCGGGCCGGACATGCTCGTCCCGCTCAGCGATGCATATTCGCCATCCAGATAGGCTGAAACCGTGCTCACGCCCGGCGCGACCACGTTGGGCTTGACCCGCATGGACAGGTCGGTGAGGACCGGACCGCGGCTGGAAAAGCTCGCCATGGCGTCCTCGACATCCGTCGCACCCACCGTGAACGACTCCTCGTAGACCGCCAGCGGGAAGGCGATGGTGCTGCACACATCTCCGTCGTTGCCGGCCGAGACAACCTGCACGATGCCCGCCGCCTTGGTCGCCTGATTGACCGCATCCAGGACCGGCGGCGCGCAGCCTTCCAGACATCCCCAGGAGTTGTTGACGACATCCGGGGCCATGGCGGGATCGGCGCCTGCCGGATCGTCGATCGGATACGGCGCGATCATCCACTCCATGCAGTCCATGTATGTGGGCACGGTGCCGAGGCCGACCACCGGGTCCAGCAGCGAACGACAGCCAATCCATTGCGCACCCGGCGCCATGCCGATCTGCATGCCATTGCCGTCGTCACCCACCATGGTGCCGGTGGTGTGCGTGCCGTGGCCGTTGGAGTCGCAGGGTACGCCGGTATCGGGGCAGAACAGATCGGTCGCACCGAAGGCGTTGCGCCAGTTGTAATCGTGGCTCGCGGTTCGGGTCTGCGGATCCCAGCCGCGGTACTTCTCCTGCAACGCCGGGTGGGTCCACTCGACGCCGATATCATGGTCACCCACGACAATCCCCTGGCCGGTGAATCCGTCGGCCCACACCTCGGGTGCCCGCACCAGGGCAACGCCGGCTTCCACCGCCTTGTGCGGCGCGGTCTTTCGGGTCGCGGCTGTCACCGGTGCCGGAGCCTTGAGCGGCTGCAACCAGTGAATGTGCGTCACCGAACTCAGCCGCGCGATGGCCTCGATGTCGGTGAACGTGCCGGTGACGGCGATGCTGTTCGCAATCCAGAAAGCGCGGTAGTCCACGCCGCGCGCGTCGAGCAGCGCTCGCAGTTCGGCCTGGCTGTCGACCGCAACCTGCTGGAGGGCATTGACCACGAAGCGCCCTTTTTCCGCCTTGTCGTCGATCGCCGCCGCGGGCGACAAGTCGGCGCGGGCATCCAGCTGCACCATGAACTCGGTCCGCGTCAGCGTCAGCAGTTCTTCCAGCAGCGGCTGGTCCACCTTCTCGCGCCAGTCGACATCCAGCGCCAGCGCAGGACCGGACACGAGCAGCCATGCCGCGGCCACCAGGCCGCCACGGATCAGTTTCATCGAATTCCCCAGTTCTTGTTTGTTGATGGAGCGCGAGCGCTGTCTCTCAGCAAGAAGCTTGCCGGAAAACATTCCCACCGTCTTCCCGCTCGCGGATTCTGACCGTGCTTGGCACACTGCGGAGCCACCTCCACCGAGCGCGCGGATGAGCTACCACACGACGCCTGACCCCGATTGCACCGGCGTTGACGGAAGCATTGAGCTGCTGATCGAAGGACAGCCGCGCGATCTCGGCGGCTTCACCGTTCGACGGGTGTTGCCCTCATCGCGGCGCCGCATGGTCGGGCCGTTCATCTTTCTCGACGAAATGGGCCCCTCCGATCTTGCGCCAGGCCAGGGGCTCAACGTACGACCGCATCCGCACATCGGTCTGGCGACGATCACCTACCTGTTCGAGGGAGAGATCCTGCACCGTGACAGCCTTGGCTCGCTTCAGGCCATTCGTCCGGGCGCGGTCAATCTCATGACGGCGGGTCGCGGCATCGTGCACTCCGAGCGTCCCGGATCGGACCTGGGCAGCCAGTCGCGTCTGCATGGCATGCAATCGTGGATTGCCCTGCCGGACGAACAGGAAGAGTGCGAGCCAGCGTTTGCGCATTACCCGGCGGATGCCATACCGACCGCCCAACTGGACGGAGGCCTCGCACGCATCATCATCGGCGAGGCCTTCGGGCAGCGCTCCCCGGTACAATGCCCGGCCCCCGCGCTCTACGTGGAATGCCAGCTCGATGCGGGCGCCACGCTGCCCTGCCCCAGCGCCCCCGAACTCGGCATCTACGTCGTCCGGGGTTCGGTGAGAATCGGCGATCAATGTTGCGAGCCCGGCACCCTGGCGGTGCTGGAACCGGGTCGCCAACAGGATGTCTGCGCCGTCACCGATGCGGTCGTGATGGTCCTCGGCGGCACCCCGGTCGGGCCGCGCCTGATCTGGTGGAACTTCGTTTCCAGCGACGCAAACCGCATCGAAACCGCCAAGCGGGACTGGACCGAGCGCCGCTTCGCCGATGTCCCCGGTGATGACGAGGAATGGATTCCGCTGCCGGCGCTCTAGGGAAGCACCTTGCCAGCCAATCAGAGCTGTGACGTCACGTACCGCAGAATCTCGACGACCTGGCTTGGCGTCTGCGCCCAGGCGAGCGCCGCGGCATCTACCTCTTTCAGCGCGTGCACCAGGGCATCGTCGTGTAGCGTGATGTAGGGCTTGTCCAGCGCCGCGCAGTAACCGGCATCGAAGGCCGCATTCCACTGCTTGTACTTGTCGCCAAAGCGCACGATGGCGAGATCACATTGCTCGATCAGCGTCTTGGTGCGAATGGCATTGACGCGGGCCGACTGGTGATCGCGCCAGAACGGTGCTTCGGGCTTGCCGAGCATGTCGCCGGCGGCGTCACTGGCTTCGTGGTCGGTCACCGGCGAGGCGAAATTCACCGGCAAATCCTCCGCGCCGGCGATGATCTGCTCACGCCAGTCGGTGTGGATCTCTCCGGACAGGTAGACGTTCCATTCCATGGTAGATATCCGTTAGAGAATGTAGCGAGAAAGGTCTTCGTCCTGCGCAAGCACCGATAGCGTCTCGTTGACCAGCGCGGCGTCAACGGTGACCACATCGCCGGCGCGATCCGGCGCCTCAAAGGACAAGGTCTCGACCAGGCGTTCCATCAGCGTGTGCAGGCGACGGGCGCCGATGTTCTCGGTGCGCTCGTTGACCTCGCTGGCGATCTCGGCGAGCCGGCGCACGCCATCCTCGGCGAAGCTGACTTGCATGCCCTCGGTGCCCAGCAGGGCGGCGTACTGCTCGGTGAGCGAACAGTCCGGTTCGGTGAGAATGCGCAGGAAGTCGTCAGCGGTCAGTGCGGACAGTTCCACACGGATCGGCAGCCGACCCTGGAGTTCCGGAATCAGGTCGCTGGGCTTGGACAGGTGGAAAGCCCCGGAGGCGATGAACAGGATGTGGTCGGTCTTGACCATGCCGTACTTGGTATTGACGGTGCAGCCTTCGACCAGCGGCAACAGGTCACGCTGCACGCCCTCGCGGGAGACGTCGCCGCCGACCACGCCGTCGCGCTTGCAGACCTTGTCGATCTCGTCGATGAAGACGATGCCGTTCTGCTCGACGTTGCGCACCGCGCTGGCCTTGATCGATTCCTCATCGACCAGCCGCGCGGCCTCCTCGTCGGTCATGACCTTCATCGCCTGCTTGACGGTCATCTTGCGCTTGCGGGTGCGGCCCTTGGACAGGTTCTGGAAAAGTCCCTGCATCTGGCTGGCCATTTCCTCCATGCCCGGCGGGGTCATGATCTCCACCCCGGGTGCGGCCATCTGGATCTCGACCTCGATTTCGGTCTCGTCCATCTGGCCTTCGCGCAGGCGCTTGCGAAACACCTGCCGCGCCGTGCCGGTTTCCTGCTCGCGGGTCTCCGAACGCTCGCCACCGTACTCCTTCGGCCTCGGCACCAGGGCGTCGAGCACACGTTCCTCGGCGGCCAGTTCGGCCTTGGGCCGGGCGGCCTGCATCGCGGTCTCGCGCTCCATCTTCACGGCGGCGTCGACCAGATCGCGGACGATGGAATCGACCTCGCGGCCGACGTAGCCGACCTCGGTGAACTTGGTCGCCTCGACCTTGAGAAACGGCGCGCGCGCCAGCTTGGCCAGACGCCGGGCGATCTCGGTCTTACCAACGCCGGTCGGCCCGATCATCAGAATGTTCTTGGGCGTGATCTCACCGGCCATGCGCTCGTCGAGTTGCATGCGGCGCCAGCGGTTGCGCAGCGCGATGGCAACGGCGCGCTTCGCCTCGGACTGCCCGACGATGTGCTTGTCCAGTTCCTGGACGATTTCACGCGGGGTCATGACGCCCGACCCCGGCAGGGCGGTAGTGATGTCGTTCATGCGTCCAGTACCTCCAGCGTCAGGTGGTCATTGGTGTACACGCAGGTGTCCGCGGCGATCTTCATCGCGCGCTTGACCACTTCATCCGCGGGCAGGTCGGTGTTGTCGACCAGCGCCCGCGCCGCCGCCTGGGCGAACGGTCCGCCGGAGCCGATGGCGATGGCGTCGAACTCCGGCTCCATGACATCCCCGGTGCCGGAGATCATCAGCGAAGCCGTGGTGTCGGCGACCAGCAGCAGCGCTTCCAGGCGCCGCAGGGAGCGGTCGGTGCGCCAATCCTTGGCCAGTTCGACGGCGGACCGCACTAGGTTGTCGGAGTAGCTTTCCAGCTTGCCCTCGAAGCGCTCGAACAGAGTGAAGGCGTCGGCCGTGCCGCCGGCGAATCCGGCGATGACCTGCTCGTTGTAGAGGCGACGCACCTTGCGGGCATTGCCCTTGATCATGGTGTTGCCCATGGAGACCTGGCCGTCTCCACCAATGGCGACGCGATTCCCGCGCCGCACGCAGAGAATCGTCGTACCCCTGAATTGTTCCACGTTGCATCCGTGTCTCGATCGTTGCCCCAATGTCGGGACGACGTCGGCGGGTTTCAATGCGTACGCGGGATCAGTCCGCCATCGCGACCAGCCATTCCGCGCGGGTCGCGGCGCAAAGCCAGGCATCGCGCCGCTGGCCGTCGCGGAACAGGCGGTGGTGCAGCCGCGCCTCGCGCCGGACGCGCAGGGTGTCGGCCAATGCGAGGCTGGCGACGTTGTCGCAATCGATGATCAACTCCACGCGCGCCAGCGCATGCTCGCGAAACGCCAGCCGCAGCAACCGGGTCACGGCCTGGCGTGCCACACCACGCCGCCACAGGTCGGAGCGCACCCAGTACCCAGCCTCGCTGGTGGCATGCAGCATGTCGATCCGGTGCAGCCCGCAGACACCCAGCACCCGCCCCTCGGTATCGACCATGCCGTAGTTGAACTCCAGCCCGGCGCCACGCAGCACGGCGGATCGGGCCTGGAATGCGCGCTGATCCCTCAGCGAATACTCCGGCGTCAGCCAGTGCATCCAAGGCGACAACGCGGCGCGACTGGACATGACCGCGTCATAGGCCGATTCGACGGAGACATCCTCCACCGGCTGCAACTGGATGGACACGGGATCCGACATCGGTGGCATGGTAGACGACGTCACGGAATGGTCACGGAGCGCAGGTAGATTTCTCAGGTTTGTTCATCCGTCTCCAGCCCATCGAATCATCATGTCCGAACTGACTCTCGCCACGACCTCGCGGCGCTCTTTCCTGCGATATATCTTCCTGACGGCAGGCGCC
>CALBOV010000211.1 GCA_937896565.1 uncultured Salinisphaerales bacterium | reverse complement strand
CGATGGACGCGCTGTCCTCCCAGGCCGCGGCGTCCGGCTACAAGGCGGCGTTGATCGCGGCCAGCGAGCTGGAGCGTTTTCTGCCGATGCTGACGACGGCGGCCGGCACGATCCGCCCCGCCAAGGTGCTGGTCATCGGTGCCGGCGTGGCCGGGTTGCAGGCGATTGCCACGGCCCGGCGTCTCGGTGCCATGGTCGAGGCCTATGACGTGCGCACCGCCGCCAAGGAGCAGGTCGAGTCGCTGGGCGCCAAGTTCGTCATGGCCGACATCAAGGCCGATGCCGAGGGCGGCTATGCCCGCGAGCTGACCGACGAGGAGAAGGCCGCGCAGCAGGCGATGCTGGAGAAGCATGTCGCCGCCGCCGACGCGGTGATCACGACCGCGTCGATTCCGGGCCGGCCGTCGCCGAAGATCATCTCCAAGGCCATGGTCGAGTCGATGAAATCCGGTGCGGTGATCGTGGACCTGGCCGCCGAGGGTGGCGGCAACTGCGAGTTGTCCGAACCCGGCAAGACCACGACGGTGGGCGAGGTGACGATCGTCGCACCGCTGAATGTCCCGTCCATGCTCGCCGAGCACGCCAGCGAGATGTATGCCCGCAACCTGCTCAACCTGATGGAGTTGTTCATCAAGGAAGGCGAGCTGGCGCTGGACCTGGAGGACGACGTCATCAAGGGCGCGCTGCTGACGCACGGCGGCGACATCGTCCACGAACAAGCCAAGCAGATTCTGGAGGGTTCCAAGTGACACCCGAACTCGCACTCACGGGCTTTGTGGCCCTTTACATCTTCATGCTGGCGGCCTTCACGGGCTACGAGATCATCGGCAAGGTGCCGGCGATCCTGCATACGCCGCTGATGTCCGGCTCCAACTTCGTCCACGGCATCGTGCTGGTCGGCGCGATGGTGGCGCTCGGCCATGCCGACACGCTGCTCGAGCAGGTCATCGGGTTCCTCGGTGTCGCGCTGGCGGCGGGGAATGCAGTCGGCGGTTACGTCGTGACCGAGCGGATGCTCGAAATGTTCAAGTCGAGCAAGGACTGAGGGGGCGACGATGAGTTTTCTGATTCAGGCGAGCTATTTCGTCGCCGCGGTCCTGTTCATCCTGGGCCTCAAGCGCATGGCCTCGCCGCGCACCGCGGTCAGCGGCATCAAGTGGGCCGGCATCGGCATGGTGCTGGCGGTGCTGGCGACATTCTTCTATCCCAATCTGCACAACGTCGGGCTGATCGTCACCGCCATCGTCATCGGAGGCGCCGCGGCGTGGATCTCCGGCAAGAAGGTCGAGATGACCGACATGCCGCAGATGGTCGCGCTGTACAACGGCATGGGCGGCGGCGCGGCCGGCGCGATCTCGGCCGTGGAGCTGTATTCCGGTGCCGCGACATCGCACGGGTCGGGATTGGCGGCGCTGGCCGTCATCGGCGGCGTGATCGGCGCCGTGTCGCTGTCGGGCTCGGTCATCGCCTACGCCAAGCTGCAGGGCCTGATGAAAAAGGCCTGGTCGGTGCCGATGCATCAGGGCGTGAACGCGCTGATGGTGATCTTCCTGTTCGGTATCGGTCTGGCGCTGGCGACTTCCACCGGTCCGGGTCCGTTCTGGATCACCGTGTTCTTCCTGATCGCGCTGACTCTGGGCGTGTTCATGACCACGCCGATCGGTGGCGCGGACATGCCGGTGGTCATCTCGCTGTACAACGCGCTGACCGGTCTCGCGGTGGCCTTCGAGGGCTTCGTGCTGGGCAACGCGGCGATGATCATCGCGGGTACCGTGGTCGGTGCAGCCGGCTCGTTGCTGACCCTGTTGATGGCCAAGGCGATGAACCGCTCGCTCGCCAATGTGCTGTTCTCCGGTTTCGGGGCCAGTGATGGTGATGCTGGCGATGGACCGCAGGGCACGATGACCTCGGTCGAGGCCTCCGACGCGGCGATCTCCATGAGTTACGCGGCCAAGGTCATCATCGTGCCGGGTTACGGCATGGCGGTGGCGCAGGCGCAGCACAAGCTCTGGGAATACGTGCAGATGCTGACCAAGGCCGATGTGGAGGTGAAGTTCGCCATCCATCCCGTCGCTGGCCGCATGCCGGGTCACATGAACGTATTGCTGGCCGAGGCCGGCGTGCCCTACGACATGATCTTCGATCTGGACGAGATCAACGAGGAGTTCGCCCAGGCGGACGCGGCGCTGGTCATCGGTGCCAACGACGTGGTCAATCCGGCTGCCCGGACCAATGAGTCCAGTCCGATCTACGGCATGCCGATTCTCAACGTTGATCAGGCCCGCGAGGTGTTTGTCATCAAGCGTGGCAAGGGCACCGGGTTCTCCGGTGTCGAGAACGAGCTGTTCTTCGGCGACAACACCAACATGGTGTTTGGCGACGCCAAAGAGGTCTGCAACCAGATGATCACCGGGCTCAAGGAGCTCTGATCCTCGGAACGAAAAAGCCCGCCTCGTGCGGGCTTTTTTGATCATCTGCGGTTCCTGGCATCGTGATTGCTCGTTGATGCCATATCGACCCGGCTGCCTCAGGCCGCCGGATTCGCGCCAGGGCGGGACGGGGTAGGCGCAGGTGCAACAACACGGGACATCACTGAACTGGAGGGTTTGGCGCAACTCGCCCGCGTGGCATCGCACCCATTTTCTCCAGATCGATAGCGGGCAGGAGGCGAATTTCCAGCGCTCGTTCCTGCACGCGGGGCGCGCTCGTCGCCTCGTCGGCATCGTGCTGCTGATCCTGCTCGTGCCGACCATCCCGTGGTACGCGCCATCTCTGTTCCAGGTGCCCCGGGCAGCCTTTGACGGCGTGCCGGCTCCGCTGTGGTGGTCGACGCTGATTCTGGGGCTGATCACGCTGTTCGTGAACCGGTCATCGCGATACCGCTCGCGTCTGATTTTCGCCATATCGGCGATGAATCTCTCCGCGGTGGCCTATCTGATGGCCGTTCGTGTCGTCGCCAGCGACATCGGGTTCGATATCCCGATTACGGTGCCCGCCACGGTGGTCGTGGGTTTCGGGGCGCTGGCCGGGCTGACGGCCCGTTACAACGTGACGTTTTTCGCGCTGGTCACGGTCGGCATTGTCGTGACCGAGTTCTGGCTGGTGGCGCCGCAGCCGACGGTGCTCGTCGACATCTTTGCCGCGCTGATGATCTGCCTGGTGAGCCTGGTGGGTGCGCTGGCGGTTGAGCACGCCGCGAGAAGCGCCTGGAAGGACACATCGGCACTGGCGTATCGCGCCAATTATGATGACCTGACCGGCATGGCGAACCGGGCGTACTTTCGCGAGCAGGTCGAATCGCTGCTGGGTGTCGCCCGGCGAGACGAACGGCCCGTCGTGCTGGCCATCATCGATATCGACCATTTCAAGTCGGTGAATGACCAATATGGTCACCCGGTTGGCGATGAGGTGATTCGCAGCGTCGCCGAGGAGGTGCGGCTGCGCTGTCGCCGGGCAACGGATGTTGCGGCGCGACTGGGTGGTGAAGAGTACGCCGTCTTCTTCTACGGAGCGGACGCGTCGGACGCCCAGAGCATGCTGGGTGAGTTGCTGAGCCGGATCCGCGCACTGCGGTTCCACGATCATCTCGGCCGCCCGATCGACCTGCAGGTCACGGCCAGCTGCGGCATGGCCTCCGTGCCGTCCGGCGTCTCCGCGACCCGAAACGGCCTGCTGATGGCGGCGGACCGGCAGCTCTACATCGCCAAGCGCTCCGGACGGGACCGCCTGTGCTGGGAGCTCTACACCGGAGACCGGCAGGTTCATGCCTGACGGGCGACGGCCCCGCCGGCCGCCCATCGAATGTTTCTGTTCTTTTGCAGTCCAAGTGCTGCGATGAATTCAAGGAGCGAACATGCGACGTGGAATAACGGCATGGATTGTGGCGCTGATGGCGCTGGGCAGTTTTGGCATCGTGAACGCCAACCCGGGTCACGGTGATCTGCCGCCGGGATTGCAGAAGAAGGCGGCCCGCGGTGAACCATTGCCTCCGGGCTGGAAGAAGAAATTGCAGGTCGGACATACGCTGGACCGATCCATTTATCGGCATGGCGTGGTGATCTCGCCGGCGGGACATGACGGCATCGCGACCGTGCGTATCGAGGACGAGACGATCCGGCTGGTGGCGGCGACACTGGAGATCGTCGACATCCTGAGCCGGTGACGCGGTCGGTGCCGCGCGGCTTAACCGCCGTCCGGCTCGCCGATCGTTGCGTGCAGAAATCCGACTACATCGTCCCATGAGCGGGTATCGGGCAGGGCCGGATCGAAATGCCCCTCGCCCGCGACCACGCGCAGGTGGATCTGGTCGCCCTCAAGCAGCGCGGCTTGCGCAAAGGCCTCCACCGACGCCGGACTGACGATGGGGTCCTTCGCGCCGCTGACCAGCAGCACCGGGACGTGCAGCGGCAGACGGGCGGCCGGTGACACCGCGGAATAGCGTTCGCCGGCAGTGTCCGGTGTGCCGCCCATCACTGCGTCCACCGCGGAATGGCAGCTGCCGTCCGGGCCGACGCGATAGCGTTCCATGTCGGTGATCGGCGCGAGTCCGATCACTGCCCGGATCGGCAGGGGATGATCGGCCGGCAGCAGCGCGTGGGCATCGTCACGTGTCGCCGCCCACAGCGCGAGCTGGCCGCCGGCGGAATGCCCCAGCGTTGCCACGTGCGCAAGATTCAGCGGGCGAACGGCCGCCAGTTCGCGCAGGTGGTCGATCGCCAGGCCGATGTCCACGAACGTGCCCGGCCAGCCGCCGTTGTCGTCGCCGATCCGGCGGTACTCGATCGACCAGGTGGCAAAGCCCTGCCGTGTCAGCGCGTCGGCGAGGTGGCTGAAATACGTCAGGTCGAACTGGGACAGCCAGCAGCCGCCGTGAATCAGGACGACGACCGGGTGGGGTCCCGCTCCGTCCGGTAACCGGAGTTCACCAAACTGCTGCGGGGCGGGGCCGTACTGCAGGCGCTCCCCGGGTGGTGGCAGTGGGCGTGCCTGCACCTGGGCCCAGCTCAGCGGTTGCGGCGCGCGTGCGGCGGGGGCCGCGTCCG
Source organism: uncultured Salinisphaerales bacterium (assembly GCA_937896565.1). Lineage (GTDB taxonomy): Bacteria > Pseudomonadota > Gammaproteobacteria > Nevskiales > OUC007 > Abyssibacter. The sequence continues at coordinate 15,003 of CALBOV010000211.1, read as the reverse complement.
AAGCGGTCGGCGATCGGTTGGCACAGGCGCTCAGCAGCACCGCCATCAGCGCGGGGAGCAGGATTCGGCATCGGTTGTTCATCTCAGGTCACCCGGTTCAGGGTCCGGAACGCCGGATCACGCCACCGGCCGGTTTCCATGATGGTGGTCAGGCGTTCGCAGGCGTCATGGATGTCGACATGGCGATGGTAGAGCGGCGTCAACCCGAAGCGCAGCACGTCCGGCGTGCGGAAATCACCGATCACGCCATCGGCGATCAGCGCCTGACAGATCGGCCAGGCCTGTGGATGGCGCAGGCTGATCTGGCTGCCGCGACGCGCAGGCTGCCGGGGGGTGAGTAGTTCGAAACCATGCGAGGCCAGCGGTCCGTCCAGCCATGTCATGACGATGTCGAACAGCTGCGCCGACTTCGCCTCGACCATCTGCAGATCGACGCTATCCCAGACCTCCAGTGCGGCGTGCAGGCTGGCGAGCCCCAGAATCGACGGCGTGCCCACCTGCCAGCGGTCGATGCCCGCGGCCGGCTGATAGTGGTCGCCGAATTCGAACGGAGCGGCGTGGCCGAACCACCCGGCGATGGGATTGCGCAGCAGCCGCTGAAGGGCGGGCGACACGTACAGGAACGCGGGCGCCCCGGGGCCGCCGTTGAGAAACTTGTAGCCGCAACCGATGGCGAGATCGGTGGCCGTCGCCTCCAGGTCCAGCGCAACGGCACCGGCGCTGTGGGCGAGATCCCAGAGCACCAGTGCGCCAGCGGCGCGTGCGCGGGCGTTGACCTTGGCCATGTCGTGGCGTGCGCCGGTGCGGTAGTTCACGTGACTAAGCACCAGCACCGCGACGGAATCATCGATGGCGTCCGGGAGCTCGGCGGCGGCAACGCGGCGGACCCGCGCGGCGCCATGGTTCGAGGCGACGGCGTCGGTGATGTAGAGGTCGGTCGGGAAGTTGCCGGTTTCGGTCAGGATCACCGGCCTGTCCGGGCGGATCGCCAGTGCCGCATCCAGCAGCTTGAACAGGTTGATCGACGTGGAGTCGGTGGCGATCACATCCTCGGCGCCGGCGCCGATCAGCGGCGCGATCCGCCGGCCGACGTGGCGTGGCAGGTCAACCCACCCGGCGCTGTTCCAGCTGCCGATCAGCTGTTCTCCCCAGTCCTCGCGGACGGTACGGTCGACCGCGTCCGCGGACGCCCTGGACAGCGGCCCGAGCGAGTTGCCGTCCAGATAGATCTGCGACGGTGGCAGCGCGAACCGATGGCGGGTGGCTGCCAGCGGGTCGCTGCGATCCAGGGCCTCGGCGTCGTCTCGGGAGCATGGCATGCCGGAAACATGCGGGGTTGGCGTGTCTGGCGCAAGCGCTGTCCGATTGCGATCGTCGTTCGGGTTATTTCGGTGAATCCGACATACTGGGAGCCGGTGTCTCGCCAGTTCATCGTTCAGGTCGATACGCGGACGTCGCCGCGCCGTCGCGACGAAAGCGTGGAACTGTCGGGAATCGGCGGTTGGGTCAGTGGGCGAGAAAATCCTGCGTGACAACCCGGGGATGAGGCAGGAATCCGTGATCGGCGTTCTCATCCGACATCGCCGAGTTGCGGCCAGATAAGGGGATGTCGCAGATTGGCGACATCCGGTGGGCAGAACGGTTCCTGAAATGGGGCTAGCGCTGCGGCTTCAGCCCAGGCTGAACATGTTACTCACACTGCGCGTGACGGTCGTCGAATCCCGCACTTACGGAACGTATTATGAAAAAATTGTTAAGAACGTCTATAAGCTGCTGAATTATATGGGCTTGTTGCGGCGCAATATTGTCACTTATCCGTAATGAAGGCTGGACTTGCCTATTGACAATTCCCGAGTCCGCAACTTCTCCCCAGAGTTATCCACAGGCTGTTTGAACGGCGTGAGTCAGTCCGCGAATCCCTCAACAATCGTCAAAGTGGCCGTGCCGGCACCGCTTTTTCAGTGCTTTGACTACGCTTTCGACTCGGGACAGCCGCCCCCGCCAGGCGCCCGGGTGCGGGTTCCGTTCGGTCGGCGGCGCCTGGTCGGAATCGTGACGGGTCACGGCGACCCGGCGGGTGATCGGCGACTGCGAGCGATCGAGTCTGTCGTTGACGACCAGCCGCTGTTTGACGAGGGGGACCGCGACCTGATCGAGTGGACCGCCCGGTATTTCGCCGCACCGATCGGCGAGGTGTACTCGCTGGCGATGCCGGTCCCGCTGCGGGCCGGTGCGCCCGCCCGCTGGGAGCCACCCTGGTTATGGGCGCGGGTCGATGAATCCGGCGACGGGTCCCCGCGGCTGGGCAGCCGACAGCGGGCCGCCATCGACGCGCTGGGAGGCGGGCCGATGCTTGAGGCCCCCCTGCGCGAGGCCAGTGGACTGGATCGGCGCGGGCTGGAACGGCTGGAGGCGCTGCAACTGATTCGGCGGGTTGGTGCCGAGGGCGAGCGCGTCGCTGCGCCCGTCTCACTGCCGACCCTGACCGACGAACAGGCCGCCGCGCTGGAGCAGCTGGGCGCGCGGCTGGAGGGTTTTCACGCCACGCTGATCGACGGCGTGACCGGCAGCGGCAAGACCGAGGTCTACCTGCGGGCCGCCCGACGCGTGCTCGACCAGGGCCGCCAGTGCCTGATCCTGGTGCCGGAGATCGGGCTGGTCGGCGGCATGGTCGAGCGTGTGCGCGCCCGGCTGGGCGTGGAGCCCTGCGTGCTGCATTCGGCGTTGGCGGACGGAGAGCGTGCGCAGCTGTGGCTGTCGGCCCGGGCGGGCCATCCCGATGTCGTGATCGCCACCCGCTCCGGTGTGTTCGTCCCGTTGCCGCGACTGGGGCTGATCATCGTCGACGAGGAGCATGACGCCAGCTACAAGCAGGAGGACGGTTGTCGTTACTCCGCCCGCGCCGTCGCGATCTGGCGCGCCCGCCAGCGCCGGGTGCCGATTCTGCTGGGTTCGGCAACCCCCAGCCTGGAATCCCTGCATCTGGTGGAGACGGGTTCCGTTCTGCGCATCGGGTTGTCGTCACGCGCTGGCGGTGCGGCACTGCCCCGTGTCCGGTTGCTGGATGTGCGGGCGCAGCAGCTTGATCACGGACTGAGCTTCGAGTCCCAGTCCCGGATCGAGGCGCACCTGCAGGCCGGTGGTCAGGTGCTGGTGTTTCTCAATCGTCGAGGCTACGCGCCCGCGGTGCTGTGCCATACCTGCGGTTGGGTGGCCGACTGTTCGCGCTGCGATGCGCATCTCACACTGCACCGCGCCCGCAACCGGCTCTGCTGTCACCACTGTGGTCTGGAAGCCGCGCCGCCCGAGCGCTGCCCGGACTGCGGAGACCGACAGTTCACTGGCATCGGCGCGGGTACCGAGCGCCTGGAGCACGCGCTCGTTCGGCGCTTTGCCGGTCATCCGGTGCTGCGCATCGACCGCGACACGACCCGCCGTGTGGGCGAGCTGGATGCACGGATCGCCCGTGCCGAATCCGGCGAGGCCCGCATCCTGATCGGCACGCAGATGCTCGCCAAGGGTCACAACTTTCCGAATCTGAGTCTGGTCGTCGTGGTGGATGCCGACCAGGGTTTGTTCAGCGCCGACTTTCGCGCGGCGGAGCGGATGGCGCAGGGCATTTTCCAGGTGGGTGGCCGCGCCGGTCGCGCCGAGCGCGCCGGTGAGGTGCTGATTCAGACGCACCACCCCGATCACCCGCTGCTTCAGCAGCTGGTGCGCGGCGACTACGGTGGGTTCGCGCGCATGGCGCTGGCGGAGCGTCGCGAGGCCGGCATGCCGCCCGCCCGCCAGTTCGTGATGCTCCGCGCCGAGGGTCAGACGGCCGACGCGGTCATGCGCTGGCTGGGCGAGGCTGCTCAGCTGGGTCGCGGGCTGTTCGACGCGGCGGTGGAGATCTGGGACCCGGTGTCAGCGCCCATGGCGCGTCGCGCGGGGCGCCATCGCGGCCAGCTGTTGCTGGAATGCGACCGGCGCGCGCCGCTGCAGAGCGGTCTGTCGGCGTGGATCGAACGGATCGGCCAGCTGCGGGAATCGCGCAAGCTGCGCTGGAGCCTCGATGTCGATCCGCAGTCCATGCTCTGAACGCGGCCGCCGGCTCGGGTCCGGCGTCGCTTCCGGGTTAGAATGCGCGGCCTTTTTTGGATGAATTCGGGCACTTCGATGCAGGACCACATTGCCGAGTTGTTGCGCGCCGCGCTGGAGCAGGTCGCGGCGGGGCCATTCCCCACGCTGGAGATCCCGGGGCGCATCGGCATCGAGCGAACCCGCGATGCGGCGCATGGCGATTTCGCTTCCAACGTGGCGATGGCCAGCGCCAAGAGCGCGCGGGCCAATCCGCGCCAGATCGCCGAGGCGATCATCGCCGCGCTGCCTGCATCCCCGCAGGTCGAGAAGGTCGAGATCGCGGGCCCCGGCTTCATCAATTTCTTTCTGACCCGGGATGCCGCGACGGCGGTGGTCGGTGCCGTGCTGGATGCCGGCGCGGCCTACGGGCGCGCCTCGGAACCGACCGGCCGCAGGGTCATGGTCGAGTTCGTCTCCGCGAATCCGAACGGCCCGCTGCATGTGGGACACGGGCGTGGCGCCGCGCTGGGCGATTGCATCGCCAATCTGCTGGAGGCCGCCGGTCACGAGATTGCCCGCGAGTATTACGTCAATGATGCCGGTCGGCAGATGGACATTCTCGCCGCGAGCATCTGGGTCCGGTATCTCGAACTGCATCAGGTGTCGGTGAACTTCCCCACCGGCGGCTACCAGGGTGAGTACGTTCGCCAGATCGCCCGTGACCTGGATGACGCGCATGGCAACCGTTTCGTCCAGTCGGCCGGCGCGATTCTCGACGGCCTCGGCCACGATGCCCCAGCCGGTGACAAGGACGCCTTCGTGGATGGCCTGATCGCGCGGATGAAGGCGTTGCTCGGCGACGGGTTCGCGGTGGTGCACGCGGCCGGGCTCGACAGCCAGCTCGCGGACATTCGTGATGACCTGGAAGGTTTCGGCATTGTCTACGACCGCTGGTTTTCCGAAGCCAGTTTGGTGGTCGACGGCGCCGTCGAACACGCGCTGGAGCGCCTCAAGGCCTCGGGTCACACGGTGCTGCGTGATGGCGCGCTGTGGTTGAAGTCCTCGGAGATGGGCGACGAGAAGGACCGTGTTCTGGTCCGCGCCAACGGGGCCTACACCTACTTCGCCACCGACATCGCCTATCACCTCAACAAGCTGGAACGCGGATTCGACACCCTGGTCAACGTCTGGGGAGCGGATCATCACGGTTACATCCCGCGCATGCGCGCGGCGATCGAGGCACTGACCGGCAGCGACGAGCCGCTGGTGGTGCGCCTGTCCCAGTTCGTGAGCCTGTTCCGTGCCGGCGAGAAGGTCGGCATGTCGACGCGGGCCGGCGAATTCGTGACGCTGCGTGAACTGCGCGGCGAGGTCGGCGTCGACGCCGCGCGGTTCTTCTACGTGATGCGCTCGTCCGATCAGCCGCTGGATTTCGATCTGGCGCTGGCAACCTCGCAGTCCAATGACAATCCGGTCTACTACATTCAGTACGCGCATGCCCGCATCTGCAGCGTGTTCCAGCAGGCCGCGGACGCCGGGGTCGCCTACGACGAGCAGGCTGGGCGCGCCGCGCTGGGCTTGCTCACCGAGGCCCACGAGACGGCGTTGATGGGGCTGCTGTCCAGTTATCCGGAGCGGGTGCAGCAGGCCGCGGCCCAGTTCGCGCCGAACATCGTCGCCAATGCGCTGCGCGACGTGGCCGATCAGTTCCACAGCTACTACAACGCGCACCGGTTCCTGCTCGCCGACGATCCCGCGCGCACGCAGGCCAGGCTGACGCTGGTTTCGGCGGTCCGGCAGGTGCTGGCCAACGGCCTCGGCCTGCTTGGCGTGTCCGCTCCCGAGTCGATGTAGGGCATGGGCAGGGACTACGCCAATCGGAAGAAGCCGGCCGCCCGGCGGCCGCAGACCAAGCGCAAGCCGCAGGCACAGGGCCTGCCGGGCTGGCTGTGGCTGCTGATCGGGATGACCGTCGGTCTGGTGATCGCCGTGGCGCTGTATGTATTCAGCGGTCCGGGCGGCGCCGATCGATTGCCGGTGCCAGCCCCCGCCGCGCAGAAGCCGGCCGAGCCCGCGGCGCCCGAGCCGGAGCTGCCGCCCAAGGAACAGGCGCGGTTCACGTTCTACGAGATGCTGCCCAACTTTCAGCTCGTGCCGCGCACCGAGAAGTACACGCCACCGCCGGAACCGGAGGCGGATCTCAGCTACGCGATCCAGGCGGGCAGTTTCGCCAGGCAGTCGGATGCCGAGGCCCGGCGCGCCGAGATCGCGTTGCTGGGGATCGAATCGCGCGTGGAGTCGGCGACACTGGACGACGGACGCACGGTGCACCGTGTGATCATCGGGCCGGAGTCGAACTTCAACCGGGTGAAGAACCAGATGGGCCGGCTTTACGAGAACGGAATCGAGAGCTTCTTCCGGCGGCTTGATTCCTGAGTCGGGTTTCCGGGAGCCGGTGTCCCGTTCACGCCGGCGCTGATTCGGCGCGGAGGCTTTCCGCATGGCGCTCCAGCGCGTCCGCCGAACTCGGGGTGTCGCGACGCGGGTAGCGCTTGATGCCCCGTGTCGTCACCCAGGTTCCGCCGTAGGCCTGCAACAGCGTCTGAACCGCTTCCTGGTGCACCGGTGCTCCCTTCAGCAACGGACGCAGCAGGCTGCTTCGAGGGCAGTGATCCGGTCCGCTCGCGTCGATCGCGAAAATCGTGTTGGCGTCGTTGAGGAACAGCCTGGTACCCATTGCCGATTGCATATCGAAGTGTGCTGAACAAAACGTAAGCCGTTCCGAAATCCGGACATCAGGAGCACACAGCACAAGCTGGTCGGGAGCCTCTTGAGTGCCGGCTCGCCCAGCGGCAGACGAGCGGTTACCGGCAGGGGTTGTAAATGCGAACGATTCGCAATAGCGTATCTGCATCGCCTCGATCAGGAATACCGATGCACCTCGTCGCCGATCTGGAAAACCTGCTGCTCAATCCGCTGCCCGCGATCGAGTACTGCCTGCGCACGACCCTGCGGGAAATGGGCTACGAGCCGGAGCCCGATCGGGCGCTGGACTGGGTGGTCAATGTTCCATTCACCGATGCCGCGATCACGCTGTTGCAGGATGACGCGCCCGGACGCATCGACGAGTTCACGTCGCGCTACCAGCGTTTGTTCGCCTGTCGCGGTCGTCGCGCCTACGGGCTGTACCCTGGCGCGCGGATCGCGGTGGCCAGCCTGCAGGCGACGGAACAGAATCACCTGCATTACCTGACGCACATCGGCCCGGCCGGTGCGCAGGCGTTGCTGGAGCACTACTCCTTCCGCCACGCGGTGGACAGCATTTTCACTGCGCCCGCACCCCAGTGCCGCATGTGCCGGCCCAGCCTGCTGGAGACCCTGTCCGGGAAGCTGCGGGATCAGTCCGATGACGGCATCGCGTTCGCGTCGGATGACCCGGCCGAACTGGCGATGGCCCGGCGGATGGGCATCCACACGATCGGGCTGCTCTACGGCAGGACACCGGCTGCGATCGTCCGTCGCGCGGCGCCGGATCTGTGCATCGAAGCCGCCTCCGCCCTGCCGACGGCCATCGCCACGTTGTCGGCCGCGCCCGGAGTCGCGGGAGCGCACTGATGTGCCTGCGGGTGCACGCCAGACTCGTGCACGGATGCCCCTGCGTCGAGTTGCGTGACGAGGCCTCCGGCGCGATCTGCTACCGCTGGGACACCGATGTCCCCGCCTCGGACATTCGCGGCCATGCGGTGCAGGACCTGATCCGAATGTTGTTGCTCGCCAGCGCGCAGGAGGCCGGAGGACGGGACGCACCGTTGCCACCTGCAAGCAACCGACTAGCGCGTCCGTGACAGGGGCGCCGCCACCGTGATTGCCGGAGCGATCGCATTCGCGCAGGATTATTCTGAATCCCCGTTGACGGCTGTTCGCTCGTCAGGTCAGCAACCCGTTGAAAATTTTACGGAACATCTTGGTTGGGCTCGGCGCGCTGTTTGTGCTGCTGTTGGCGTCCGTCGCCTACCTGGGACTGAGCGCATCGTCCTTTGTTGAGGAGACTCAGCCGTTCTTGCTGGATTTCACGGCGGACTTCGCGCGCAACTGGGAGGTCGCGACGGTCGAGGCGCGGATGACCGACGCGCTGGCCACCAACCTCAGAACGCCGCAGGGTCGCAACGTGATGAGTCAACTTAAGCAACTCGGCGCGTTCAAGGGCGGGCACGAGTTTGAATCGCGTCACTACAGTTCAGGAACCGACGGCAAGAGGGCCGAGATCGCCTTCGATGGGCGGTTCGAACACGCCGATGTCGTCGTGACAATCGTCGTTGAGCGCCGAGACGGGGTGGTCAAGGTCGATGGTTTTCATATTGCGCTGGACGATGGTGTTCAGCCGCAGTCAGACGCACGCGACGCGTGAGGGCTGCTAGAGCGGTTCCAGCTTCGCGATCGACTGCATCAGCCACTTCGAACCGGCCGATTCGAAGCTGACCTCGACCCGGGCACGCTCGCCCTCGCCTTCCAGCGACAGCACGATGCCCTCGCCGAACTTGCGGTGTGTGACCCGCTGCCCCAGCTTGAGCCCGGCGGAGTCGGTCTGGCGCAACCCGGGGCCTGCGCCGTAACCCAGCGGACGGCTGACGGACACACGCGGACGAATCTCCTCGACACAGTCCGGCGGCAGTTCGGCGAGAAAGCGTGACGGCACGCAGAACTGGGCGTTGCGGTAGAGCCGGCGGCTTTCGGCATGCGACAGCACGAGCTGTTCACGGGCCCGGGTGATGCCGACGTAGCAAAGCCGGCGTTCCTCCTCCAGCCCGCCTTCGCCGATCGCCCGTTCATGCGGGAACAGGCCGTCTTCCATGCCGATGAGGAACACGACGGGAAATTCCAGGCCCTTGGCCGCGTGCAGGCTCATCAGCTGGACCGCGTCTTCCCACTCGCCGGCCTGTTCCTCGCCCGCCTCCAGCGCCGCGTGGGCGAGGAACGCGGACAGGGCTGGCAGTTCTTCATCGCCTTCGGAGGGCTCGAAGCCGCGCGCGGCATTGGCCAGTTCGTCCAGGTTCTCGACCCGCGCCTCGGCCTGCTCGGTCTTGTCCTTGCCGTAGTGCTCGCGCAGGCCGGAGTGCTCGATCACGTGATTGATCTGCTCGCCGAGCGTGTGGTCGGTGGTGTCGTCGGCCAGGCGGTCGATGAGATCGCGAAAGCCGCGGACCGCGTTGCCCGCGCGGGGTGGCAGCTCGTCGGCGGAGAGACCGGCGGCGGTCCACATGGTCAGCCCGTCACGGCGGGCGCGATAGCGGATCTTCTCCAGCGTGGTCGCGCCGATGCCGCGGGTGGGCTGGTTCACCACGCGTTCGAAGGCGGCGTCGTCGCCGCGGTTCTCGACCAGCCGCAGATAGGCCAGCGCGTCCTTGATTTCGGCGCGCTCGTAGAAGCGCAGGCCACCGTAAACGCGGTAGGGCATCTGCTGGGTCAGCAGCGCTTCTTCCAGCGTCCGCGACATGGCGTTGGAGCGGTACAGGATGGCGCAGTCGCTGCGCTGGCCGCCGGCCGCGACCCAGGCCTGGATGCGGTTGACGACGAACTCGGCCTCGTCGCGCTCGTTGTAGGCGCGGTAGATCTGGATCGGTGGACCATCGGCATCCTCCGTCCACAATTCCTTGCCCAGCCGGCCGCTGTTGTGGGCGATCAGCGTGTTCGCCGTCTTCAGGATGTGGCCGGTGGAGCGGTAGTTCTGCTCCAGGCGGATCGTCTGAGTGCCCGGGAAGTCCTTGGGAAAGCGGATGATGTTCTCGACCCGCGCCCCGCGCCAGGAATAGATCGATTGGTCGTCGTCACCGACGACGAACAGCTTGGCACGGTCGCCGGCGAGCACGCGCAGCCAGGCGTACTGCAGCTTGTTGGTGTCCTGGAACTCGTCGACCAGGATGTGCTGGAACCGGTTGCGGTAATGCGCCTGGATCTGCGGGTTGTCGCGGCACAGTTCGTGGGCGCGCAGCAGCAGTTCGGCGAAGTCGACCAGATCGGCGCGTCGGCAGGCGTTCTCGTAGGCGCCGTAGATCTGGATCAGCGTGCGCCGGGTGTACTCGCCGCGATCATCCAGATCCCCCGGCCGCAGCCCTTCTTCCTTGCGTGCGTTGATGAAGCCGGTGACCTGCTTGGGTGCCCACTGGTCGTCCGGCAGTTCCATGCTCTTGAGCAGGCGCTTGACCAGCCGCTGCTGGTCGTCGGCATCCAGGATCTGGAAATACGGTCCCAGGCCAGCCTCCTTGGCATGCAGTCGCAGCATGCGATGGGCGATGCCGTGGAAGGTGCCGACCCACATGGCCCGGGTCGGAAACCGCACCAGCGACTCGATGCGCTGGCGCATCTCCTTGGCGGCCTTGTTGGTGAAGGTGACCGCCAGAATCGACAGCGGCGACACAGCTTCCACACCCATGAGCCAGGCCACGCGATGGGTTAGCACGCGGGTCTTGCCGCTGCCGGCGCCGGCGAGGATCAGACGGTGTTCGAGAGGGGCCGTGACGGCTTCGCGCTGAGCGTCGTTGAGCGGGTCAACGATGGGGGTGATATCGCCATCCATGGGCGGGAATTCTACCCGGCCCGCCGGCTCTCCGCAGGTGCGTCCGCCGGGCGGGGCGACCCCGCTTCCGTTGATCCAGATCAATGTTCTGCCGGGTTTAGGCCGGGGGTGGAGTCGCGGTTCGAACTTCGTTGATGCAGGTCAAATCCGGGGGTGTGTCGCAGGAGGATGCTCGCGCCCGTCAACGAACACATCTCACCTCGTCTCAGAAGGAGTCGATCATGCAGATCAACAACCGAATCACTTCACTGGCCGTTGTCGCGGGTCTCGCGTTCGGCGGCAGTGCATTCGCCGCCGAACTCGCGGCCGGCGATTTCTTTGTCCGCGCCGGGGTGGCCAACGTGATGCCCGACTCCGACAGCGACCCGGTACTCGGCGATCCGAACAACCGGGTGAGCGTTGATGACGCCACCTCGCTGGGGCTGACCCTGACCTACATGCTCACCGACCACTGGGCCGTTGAACTGCTGGGCGCCTCTCCGTTCGAGCACGACATTCAGGCGGAAGGCGGCATTTCGGCCGTCGGCAAGGCAGGAACGACCAAGCATCTGCCGCCCACGCTGTACGCCCAGTACTACGGCCAGCCCATGCCCAACCTGCACCTCTATGGCGGCCTGGGCATCAACCACACCCAGTTCTTCGACGAGGAAGCCTCCGACTCGCTGCGCACCGCGCTCGGCAACGACGTGACCCTCGGCCTGGAGGAATCCTGGGGCTGGGCGGTCAACCTCGGCGCCGACTATGACTTCACCGATCGCTGGTTCGGCACCGTGTCGCTGTGGTACGTGGACATCGAGACCACCGCGTCGGTTTATCTGGCCGATGGCTCCAAGGCGGACGAGTTCGATGTGACCATCGACCCGACCGTGGTCCTCGCCGGCGTCGGCTACCGCTTCTAGCCGCGACCGATACGGGGCGCTACTGCCGCCCCGGTCCCGGACCGCCGCCCCAGCGCACCGTGTACAGGTCGTGGCGGCGGTCCTTCAGGTTCTGCACCGTGCCGGACTTGCGTGCCTGGACCAGCGCGTCCAGTGACAGGTCGGCGAACGCGATCATCTCCACGTTGGGCGTGGTATCGGCGGCAATGCCGTCACGCGCGAACGGAAAGTCGCAGGGTGTGTAGATACCGGACTGCGCGTAGTGCATGTCCATGTTGAAGAACCGCGGAAGGTTGCCGACATTGCCCGCCGTCGCCACATAGATCTGGTTCTCGATGCAACGCGCCTGCGAGCAGTACCGCACCCGCAGGTAGCCGTAGCGCTCCTCGGTGGAGAACGGCACGAACAGCAGGTTCGCGCCCTGGTCGACCAGATGCCGGGTGAGTTCCGGGAATTCCGAGTCGTAGCAGATCAGCACGCCGATCGGTCCGCAGTCCGTATCGATGGCGCGCACCGTGTCGCCGCCGGTGATCTGCCACCAATAACGTTCGCCCGGGGTCGGGTGAATCTTCGCCTGCTCATGCACCTCGCCATTGCGCAGGCAGATCCACGCCACGTTGAGAAGTGTCCCGTCCGGCTGCTCGACGGGGTGCGAGCCGCCGATGATGTTGATGTTGTAGCGCAGAGCCAGGCGCTGGAGCAGGTCACGCACCGGCTCGGCGTACTCGGCGAGCTTGCGGATCGATTCCAGCGGGGACAGCGCCGCATTCTCGATCGACAGCAGCTGTACGGTGAAATATTCGGGAAAAACCACGAAATCGCAGCGATTGTCGGCGACCGTGTCGACAAAGTACGTGACGATCCGTTCGAACCCGGCCCAGTCGTCGATCGCGCGTTGCAGGTATTGCACCGATGCGATCCGCACCGTGGAGGCCGGCCGGTCCGGGGCGTAGGCCGCGTGCCGCGAGCGTGGCCGCTCGTGGGTGTTGCGCCACATCAGATGCACGGCATAGCCCAGTGAGGCGCGATCGGTGGGGTCGTAGCCGGGCAGCACGCCGATTGGCTCGAAGCCGTTGCGCAGCTGAAAGCTCATGACCTGATCACGCAGGTCGCCGGCCTTCACAGCGTCGACGTAGTCCTGAGCGGACGGATAGTCCGCGTGACGCTTGGCCAGTCCGGGCAGGCGGCCGCCGAACACGATGCCCTTGAGCCCCAGTTCGATGCAGAGCTTGCGGCGTGCGGTGTACAGGCGCTGGCCGAGTCGATGCCCGCGATGACTGCGGTCGACCATGACCTCGTAGCCGTAGAGCCAGTCGCCGTCGGGGTCGTGCGTGCTGCCGTAGCCGTTGCCGGTGATGCCCTTCCAGGTGTGCGGGCTCAGTGCGCGGCTTTCGGACAGACGGATGCTGGCGCAGTATCCGACCACCTCGCCGTCATGCACCGCGACCAGGTGGCCGTCCGGAAACCAGCGAATCTGCGCCGAGATCTGCTCGACGGAATAGTTGTCCTGCTCGCTGTAGGCAATCGCGCCCAGCCGGAGGATCTCGGGTACGTCGCCCAGCGTTGCCGGCCGGATCTCCAGCCGCTGCGCGCGATGATCGGTGGTGTCGGTCATTCAGCCTCCGCCTTTGGTCCGTGCAGCCGGACCGGCTGGTGGGTCTTGCGCACGCGCAGATTGATCATCTCCACCGCCACCGAGAAGGCCATCGCGAAGTAGATGTAGCCCTTGGGAATGTGGAAGTGCAGGCCTTCGCCGATCAGTGCGACGCCCACCAGGATCAGGAACGACAACGCCAGGATCTTCACCGTCGGATGGTTGTCGACGAAGCGCGACACTGCGCCGGCCGCGAACATCATGAAACCGACGGCCAGCACGATGGCGATGATCATCACCGGCACGTTCTCGGTCATGCCGATGGCGGTGATCACCGAGTCTAGCGAGAACACAATGTCCAGGATCATGATCTGGATGATCACCCCGGCGAAACCGGCCACCGCGCGGCCGCTGCCGTGTGACTCGTCGTCGCCCTCCAGCTTGTGATGGATTTCCAGCGTCGACTTCGCGAGCAGGAACAGACCGCCGCCGAGCAGGATCAGGTCCCGCCCCGAGACGGCATGCCCGAACACCGCGAACAGCGGCGCGGTCAGCTTCATGACCCAGGTCAGCGACAGCAGCAGAAGCACCCGCGTGATCATCGCCGCGGCCAGTCCCAGCGTGCGTGCCCGCGGCTGCTGCTCCACCGGAAGCCGGCTGGCGAGGATCGAAATGAAAATGATGTTGTCGATACCCAGAACGATCTCCAGCGCCGTCAAGGTGACCAGCGCGAGCAAGGCATCGACTTCGAAGAGACCCGTCATCGCGGACATCCGTGTTCAAGGAGGCGTCAGTATACGGACGCCGATGACCGTCTCCGGTTCCGCATTGCTTCGCCTATACAATGGGACGATGGCTGCGTTCACCGGGGTCGCGCGACCTGCATGATGACCACCAGGATTCAAGGAATGATTCGACGATTTCTCCCTCGAGCGCTGATCGTGGCGCTGGCTCCACTGCTGCTCATCGCCTGCGAGGGCGAGTTGCAGATTCGCCTCACCGACGCTCCGGCCGACGAGGCCACCGCGGTCAACGTCGAGATCACCGGCGTGGAACTGCTGACCGATGCGGGCACTGCCGAAACCTACGACTTCGACGAGCCGCGGACCATCAATCTGGCCGATCTCAGCGGCGGGCGGACGGTGACCCTGGTCTCCGATGACGACACGCCCGGCGGGACCTACAGCGGCATCCGTCTGCTGATCAATGCCGTGGCCGGCGAGTCGGATTCGACCATTACCTTCTCCGACGGTGGCGAGTTCCCGCTGGTGCTCAGCAACGCCGGTGGCGGCAGCCGCAGCGTCTCCCGCAACTTCACCGTCGAAGAGGACGAGCGCACGGCGCTGACCATCGACTTCGACCTGCGGCGGTCCATCCTGGAACCCACCGGGACCTCCACCGACTACCGCCTCGCGCCGCGGCTGCGGCTGGTGCTGGATGAGGACGCCGGCACGCTGACCGGCACCGTCGACGAATCCAGGCTGACGGATTCGGATTGTGACAACGGGGACAACAACGACGTCGGCAACGTCGTCTACGTCTTCTCCGGCAACAGCGCCACCGTCAGCGATCTCGACAACTCGGTCGACGACGCGATCACCTACGGTGCGGTGGAGATGGACGACGTCTCGGGCGAATACACCTACACCGTGGGATTCCTGCCCGAAGGCAACTATACCGTCGCATTCACCTGTCAGGGGCGCCTGGACGATCCGCTGGTGCAGGACGACATCGAGTTTTCCGGTCAGACCAACGTCAGTATCGATGCCGGTGATACGGAGACCGTGGATTTCGATTAGCGCTCGGCTAGCGGGGGGTGCATCGACCGTCATCGCCCGGTCACATAACTGTCACGGATCGATCAAACACGATCGGTAGCTTGGTGGAAACCT
>CALBOV010000210.1 GCA_937896565.1 uncultured Salinisphaerales bacterium | reverse complement strand
CGAGCAGTACGTCGCCGAGCATTCGTCGCTGCTGTCACGGGTCAAGTCCGGTTCGGACTCGATCATGGCGCTGGAGGCCGAGGCTTTCTGAGACCAACCGGCGTAGTCCAAAAAGCCGCGGCCCTGTCGCGGCTTTTTCGTGTTCGCCCACATCGTTGGATTTACGATATCGCCTGGCACGGAATGCGCCTATGATTTCGCTGATCATTCTGGGGATCGCGTCATGACTCAATCACGGCAGAAATTCATGCTCAAGATCGACGAGGCGCGGGCCGTCGTCGAACTCTCCGAGATGACGGTGTCGGCCAGTCATCTGCGGCCCGGGCGCCGGGAAGGTGATGATGTCCTCGAAGATCCCGTGATGTTTCACGCGCTCTGGCTGGAGGACGATGACGGTTACGATCACGAACTGTCGCTGGAGCCCGGTCTGTTCGACGCCAAGGTGGGTGACACGATTCACACCCGGGTGCTCTCGGATGGCAAGGTGATCCGTTTCCTCAGTCTGGTGAACGCACGCACGGGCCAGCGGGTCACCGTCAATTCTCTCAGCAGCGCGGTTGTGGATTGTCATCTCACGGAATCCCGCGGTGAGATGGTCGGCCGCATCTCGCTGGCTGCCCTCGGCAGCCTCGTGGCGGCTTACGTGCTGTCTCTCTTGTACGTGGTGAACTCGTGGATGCAGTTTGCGGCGACGGCCGCGGTGATCTGGATGGCCATCAGCCTGCTGCTGCTCCGTTCGCGCCGTCGTCGTGTGCAGCGCTGGTCGGATGAGATCGGCGGTGCGCCCGACCTGTCCATCGGAAAGAAAGCGCTATAGCGAGATTGCCGGAGCCGCCGGGCCGCGCGCTTCGTCAGGGACATGCGCAGAGGGTGGCCGCGTGCGCCGGATCATTCATATCGACATGGACGCGTACTACGCGTCGGTGGAACAGCGCGACCGGCCTGAACTGCGGGGCAAGCCAACGATCGTCGCCTGGCGTGGGCCCCGTTCCGTCGTCTGCGCCGCGTCCTATGAGGCACGCGTCTTCGGTGTGCGTTCGGCGATGCCGGCGATGCGCGCGGCGCGCCTGTGTCCGGACGCCGAGTTCATCGCCCCGGACTTCGGGCGCTACAAGACCGTTTCACGCCAGATCCACGCGATTTTCCGACGCTACACCGATCGGGTCGAGCCACTGTCCCTGGATGAGGCCTATCTGGACGTGACCGAGCAGCGTGGCGGTCTGGGCAGTGCAACGGAAGTTGCCGAGGCGATTCGGGCGGCGATCCGGACGGAGCTGCTGTTGACCGCGTCGGCCGGTGTCGCGCCGAACAAGTTTCTGGCCAAGATCGCGTCGGACTGGCGCAAGCCCGACGGATTGTTCGTAGTGCCGCCGCAGCGGGTTGAGACCTTTCTGGAACCACTGTCGGTCGCGAAAATTCCCGGTGTCGGCAAGGTCACGCAGGCGAAGCTGGAGGCGCTCGGCGTCCGTACGGTCGGCGACCTGAGGCGTGGTGATCCGCTGGTGCTGCACCGCCATCTGGGCCAGGCCGCCGAACGCCTGATGGGTCTGGCATGGGGGCGGGACGACAGCCCGGTGCGCACGGAGCGGCGTCGCAAGTCCTTGTCCGCGGAAGACACCTTCGGGGACGATCGTCCGCTGTCCGCGCTGGCGCCGGAGATCACCCGTCTGGCCGAGAAGGTTTGGCAACTGGCGGAGCGCGAGGGATACCGATCGAGGACGGTGATGCTCAAGCTCAAGACCCGGGACTTCGTCACGCTCACGCGTCAGCAGACCCTACCGTCACCGCCGGACTCGCTGGCCACGTTCACCGCCAGCCTGCTGCAGCTGCGTGAACGGGTCGATCTGCCGGCGGGGACGCTTTATCGGCTGGTGGGTGTCGGGTTTCAGCAGATGTCGGAAACGCCGCGCTCCGCCGCGCAGTCCCTGCTGTTCGACGCCGCGACGGTGGCGATTCGGTAGACTTGACGGCCTGCGGGCCGCGAACCGGGGCCTGTTTGCACGATTTGTATCGTCGAAATCGTGCAGGCGGACCCCGAAGGCTTGTCTGGCGCGGCCAACCCGTACCCAATCTCAGGACATCATGCGAATCATTCTTCTTCTGGCCGCGGCTACGGTGGCGGCATGCGCGAACCAACCACTTCCCATCATGCAGACAGCCAGCAATCCGCTGCTTCAGCCCAGTCCGTTGCCCTACGAGTATCCGCCGTTCGACCGGATCAAGCCCGAACACTACATGCCGGCCTTCGAGGCGGGGATGGCGGAGTCGCTGGCCGAGATCGACGCCATCACCGCCCAGGACGCACCTCCGACCTTCGAGAACACGATTGTCGCGATGGAGCAGGGTGGAGAGACGCTCGGTCGGGTGCAGTCGATCTTCTTCAATCTCGTCGGCACGCATGGCACCGATGACTTGCAGGCGATCTACGGGGAGATCTCGCCGAAGCTGGCGGCTCACCAGGACAAGGTCTTCCTGAACAAGGCCTTGTTCGATCGGGTCGACGCGCTTTACCAGCAGCGCGACACGCTGGACCTGGATGACGAATCGCGCCGTTTGCTGGAGCGCTATCACGTGAATTTCGTCCGCGCCGGAGCCCGTCTGGCGGCGGACGAGCAGACACGGTTGCGCGAGATCAACACCGAACTGTCACGCCTGACCACGCAGTTTCAGCAGAACCTGCTCAAGCACACGAACGAGCTGGCGGTGGTGGTCGAGGACCGCGCGCAGCTGGCGGGTCTGTCGGACTCGGCCATCGAGGCGGCCGCGGGAACCGCGCGGGATCGCGGTATCGAAGGCTACGTGCTGACCCTGCAACTGCCGACCTTGCAGCCGCAGTTGGCGGAACTGGAAGACCGGGCGCTGCGCGAGCGAATTCATCGCGCCTCCATCCAGCGCGGCAACACGGATGGTGCTTTGGACAACCGTCCGGTGTTGCGCGAGATCGTCGCGCTGCGGGCGGAACGGGCGCAGCTTCTGGGTTACGACACGCATGCCGACTACGTGCTTGCCAACGCGACGGCGGGTACCGCCGATGCGGTCAACACGCTGCTGGCGAAGCTGGCCAAGCCCAGCGTGGTCAACGCGCGCAAGGAAGGCGAACGCCTGCAGCAGGCGGTTGACGCGGCCGGTGAATCCTTTGACCTCAAGGTCTGGGACTGGCCGTACTACCGCGAGATCGTGCGCAAGGCCGACTACGATTTCGACCAGAGTGCGCTCAAGCCGTATTTCGAGATGGAGCGCGTCCTGACCGATGGCGTGTTCTTCATGGCCGAGAAGCTCTACGGCCTGCGTTTCGAGCGCCGGGATCATCTGCCGAAATACCACCCGGACATCACCGTCTACGAGGTGTTCGAGGACAACGGGGCGGCGCTGGGGATCTTCGTCTTCGACCCGTTCGCCCGCGACACCAAGCGGGGCGGGGCGTGGATGAACAGCTACGTGCAGCAGTCGCGCCTGCTGGGCACTCGTCCGGTCGTGGCCAATCACCTCAATGTGACCAAGCCGGCAGAGGGTGAACCGGTGTTGCTGTCGCCCTACGAGGTGAACACGATGTTCCACGAGTTCGGTCATGCGGTGCATGGCCTGCTTTCGGACGTGCACTACCCCTATTTCTCCGGTACCGCGGTGCCGCGTGACTTCGTCGAGTACCCCTCCCAGGTGCACGAGATGTGGGCGTTCTGGCCAGAGGTCATGGAGAACTACGCGCGTCACCACGAGACCGGTGAGCCGTTACCGCAGGAGATGATCGAGCGCTACAAGTCCACCGAGCAGTTCAACCAGGGCTACGACTCCACGGAGTATCTGGCCGCCTCGCTGCTGGATCAGGCCTGGCACCAGTTGACACCGGATGCGATTCCCGAGGATGTCGAGGCCTTCGAGGCGGCGGCGTTGGAGCAGGCCGGGGTGGCGCTGGAGCTCGTCCCGCCCCGGTACCGCAGCACCTACTTCGCTCACGTGTTTTCCGGAGGCTACTCGGCGGGTTACTACTCCTACGTCTGGTCCGAGGTGCTTGATGCCGACACGGTTGCCTGGTTCAAGGAAGACGGTGGCCTCAGCCGGAAAAACGGTGATCGCATGCGCTACGGCATCCTGGCGCCCGGGGGCAGCGTCGATGCGCAGGCGATGTACGAAGCCTTCCGTGGCCGACCCGCCGAAATTGCGCCGTTGCTGGAGCGTCGTGGTCTGACCGCGGAGTAGGTGCGGAATCGGTCGGGAGCAGTGCGTCCCTAGCGCTTGCCGGGGCGTTGCCGGCCGGCCCACTGGATGTGCCGTTGCACGCCGGGGTCGGCCAGCAGGTCCGGCAGGGTTGCGAACTGCCGGCCCAGGGTGACCTCGTCGAACCGGCGATGCAGGAAGCGATGGCATAGCCGGCAGATCCAGATGCCGCGCTGGTGCATCTCCTCGCGGGAGTGGCGTTTGGCGAACCAGGGCCGTCGATGCACCTTGCGCGGGATCAGGTGATGAAACTCCAGCCGGGTCTCGCGCTGGCACAGCTGGCAGGCGTGGTCGGTCGGTGCGGGCATGAGTCGATTGTAGGGCCTCGAGTCTCATCGGGTTGTCATGTTCCGCGGCTAGGCTCCGGGTTTCTCCGCCCGTCGTGGGGGGAGCGTCCCCCTTGCCCGGAAACGTTGATGCGTCACCTCTGCTGCCCGGCACTCCTCCGAAGCCCGGTTGTTGTCCTGAACCTGTTCCTGGTTGCCTGCGGCACCAGTCCGCTTCCCTCCAATCCGGTCACCGATGCACCGGATGAGCCGGATCCCGTGAACCCGCTGCCGGCATTGCGAACGGATCAGGTCATCGTCGCGCACCGCGGGGCCTCCGGCCACGCGCCGGAGCACACGCTGATGGCCTACGATCTGGCGCTGGAAATGGGCGCGGAATACATCGAGCAGGATGTGCTGCCCACCGCGGATGGTGTGCTGGTCTGCATCCACGACGACACCCTGGATCGCACGGCGCGGGGCCCGGAGGAGAACTGCACCGGCAGGGTTGGCGACAAGACGCTGGAGCAGCTGCGAACCTGCGACTTCGGGTCCTGGTTCAACGAGGCCTACCCCGATCGCGCCCGCGACGCCTACGTCGGGCTGCCGATTCCGACGCTGGAGGAGGTGTTCCAGCGTTATGGCAACGGTCCGGATGTTCGTTACTACATCGAGATCAAGCCCAATACCCGTCTGGGTGGCAGTGTTGAGCAGACCTTGCTGGACCTGCTCCACGAGTACGACCTCCACGCCGGTGCGGTGGAGCATCGTCAGGTCCTGGTGCAGTCCTTCATCCCGACATCGCTGCTGACCATGCGGGCGCTGGATCCCGACATTCCGCTCATCCAGCTCTATGCCGTTGGTGCGACCGCCACCGCCGCGCTGGCATCGAACTACGCCTTCGGTATCGGGCCGAGTTCGTCCGAGGTGAGCCCCGCCCTGGTCGAACTGGCCCATTCTCTGGGCATGGCCATTCACCCGTACACCATCAATGGAGAAGACGATCTGGCGGCGATGGCGGCCATGTGCGTCGACGGCTTGTTCACCAACTTTCCGGACCGGTATCGAGCGGTGCTGTCGCAGACCGACTATGGCTGCCCCGCGCCCATTCGCTGATCGGACGGACACTTCAATTGCCGCCGGCCCCCGGGCGCGGTACTTTGGCCGACACCAACAGAACGCCAAGGGGAATCTGCATGCTGACCGTTCATCACCTGGAGAACTCGCGGTCGCAGCGTGTGCTGTGGTTGCTGGAAGAACTGGGTGTGGACTACGAGGTCAGGCGGTACCAGCGGAATCCGAGTACCTCGCTGGCTCCTCCGGAATTGCTGGATGTGCATCCGCTGGGCAAGTCACCGGTGATCACCGACGGCGATGACGTGGTCGCGGAAACCGGGGCCATCATCGAGTATCTGATCGATACTTACGGTCAGGGCAAGCTGCTGCCATCCGATCCGATCGATGTGAGGGCCTACCGCTACTGGATGCATGCCGCGGAGGGCAGCGTCATGCCGCTGCTGGTCATGACGCTGGTCTTCAACAAGATCGAAACCGCACCCATGCCGTTCTTTATCCGTCCGGTGGCGAAGGGGATCGCCGGCAAGGTCAAGGGTTCGTTCATCAATCCCAGTCTCGACCGGGCTCTGGATCACATGGAGCGTTCTCTGGCGGCGACCGGCTGGTTCGCGGGTCCGACGATGACCGCGGCGGACATCATGATGAGCTTCCCGGTCGAGGCTGCGGCTGCACGCAGTGGTCTCGATGCCTATCCGAACATGCAGGATTTTCTCAAGCGGATTCACGCGCTGCCGACATACCAGAAGGCGCTGGAACGGGGTGGGCCCTACGAGTTGATGGCGTGAGCCGTCTGATTCCCGCGCCGCCGGTCCGCTGACCGTTTCTTGATCCACAACGCAGTTCGGCGTTCGTTGCCCGATATCCGCTCCAGATTTTAACGTTTGCTTCACTTTGTATTGTCAATACTGAATCTCACCCGGTTGCAGCGTCAGGCTTGTCGTTGTCAGCCTGACGGGAGTCGAATCGGCGCCAATGACCATGCTTGAACAGCTGATGGGCCAAGCCGCCGAACTGGTGCTGATCGTTGGCGCGGATCATCGGATCGTCAGGGCCTGGGGACGCGAGCCGACATCCGGTCAGTCCGCGACCGCCTTCATCCAGCGCCGACTCAGCGAGATCTGGCCCATCGACTGGGCCCGGTTCTCCGAGCGTCTCGCCAACTGTCGCGCGCACCACAAGTCGCGTTTCAACGTCGCGCTGGGCTCCGACCGCAAACGCATGCTCTGCCGCGTGCGTATCGCCGAACTCGATGATGAACATCCGGACCAGCAGGTGTTCTTCATTGACCCCCTGGTGGATGTTCCCGGAGAACGGGACGTTTCCAGTCTGGTGCAGCAGATTATCCACCGGCACCCGGACTACATCCTGATCGTCGACGATGAAGGTCAGTCGCTCGAGGCGAATTCCGCT
>CALBOV010000209.1 GCA_937896565.1 uncultured Salinisphaerales bacterium | reverse complement strand
GGCGGCAGGCCGAACCCGATCAACGCCACGGCGCCGGTCGCCAGCGCGGGCAGGGCGGGCCACAGCGGCGGCGCCGGCAGACTCATCAGCACCAGATCGCCGAGAATCCGCACCAGAAGCAACTGACCGAGATATCCGAACATCAGGCCCAGCGCGCCGCCGGCCGCACCCAGCAGCAGCAACCGGCGCAGTTCCTCGCGAAGAATCATCGAACCGGTCGCGCCCAGGGTCTTGCGCAGCGCCACGGCGTCGCGCTGACGCGCCGCGTACTGCACCGCCGACAGCGCCATGGCGACACCGGCCAGCAACACGGCGGACAATGCGGCCAGACCGAGAAACCGCCGCGCCCGACCCAACGCGTCGTCCAGCTCCGGTCGAGCCTGTTCGGCGGACGTCCATTGCTGGCCGGCTGGCATCTGATCCGCGGTGCGCGACCGCAATTCGGCCAGAGCATCGGTTTCACCGGCAACCAGCAGGGAAAAGCGGGCGCGGCTTCCTGGCCCCAGTAAACCCGTGGCATCGAGTTGCCCGGCCTGGAACATCAGCCGCGGCGCCAGCGTAGTGAAACCGCCGCCACGATCAGGCTCGTAGGCCAGCACCTGCGTCACCCGCAGCGTCAGCCCGCCCAGTTGCACCGGATCACCCAGCCCGATGCCCAGTTCGGCGAACAATCGTGGGTCAACCCAGGCCTCCCCGGCCGGTGGCCCCTGCATGCTGACCTGCTCGACGCCGAAGGGCTCATTGGCAACACGCAATTCGCCGCGCAGCGGATAGCCATCGGACACCGCCTTGATCCCGGCCAGCGCGGACCGCTCACCGGCGATCACGACGCTGGGGAAGGTGACAACCCGCGCGGTGCGCAGGCCCAGGCCGACGGCCTCCTGCTCAATGTCGGATGCGATCGGGCTGCTGTCCCGCGTCCGCAGGTCGGCGGCGATCGCTTCACCGGCCTGCCGGGTCATCGCGGCATCGATGCGCGCCGAAAAGAACGCAACCGCGCTGGCCGAGGCGACGGCCACCGCCATCGCCACGATCAGCAGCCACTGATCGGCGTCGGGTCGTCTCATGCGGGCGGGGCGTCGTGCAGCTGACCGTCGCGCATGCTGAGCTGCCGGCCGCAGCGCGCCGCCAGGCCCAGATCATGCGTGACCAGCACCAGCGTCGTGCCGCTCTGCGCATTCATGTCGAACAGCAGATCGGCCACCTTGCGACCGTTGTCGGCATCCAGATTGCCGGTCGGCTCATCGGCGAACAGCACGGCGGGCTCCGGGGCGAAGGCGCGGGCCAGGGCGACGCGTTGCTGCTCGCCGCCGGACAACTGCCGGGGTCGATGCGTCAGACGGGCCGACAATCCGACCCGCTCCAGTGCCGCGCGAGCCCGCGCGTCGGCGTCATTGATGCCCGCCAGCTCCAGCGGCAGCAGCACGTTTTCCAGCGCGGTCAGCGCCGGCAGCAGTTGAAAGGACTGGAACACGAACCCCACGCGACCCGCCCGGGCCCGGGCGCGATCATCCTCGGTCATGTCATGCAGCGGCTGACCGTCCAGCCAGATCCGTCCCCGCGTCGGCAGATCCAGGCCCGCGAGCAGACCGAGCAAGGTGGATTTGCCGGCTCCGGAGGCACCGACGATGGCCAGCGTTTCCCCGGCTGCGACCTCCAGATCAACCCGGTCGAGAATGGTCAGGATTTCCTGCCCGCTGCTAACCTCCTGGCTCACCTCTTCGGCGCGAATCATGCTGCTCAAGCGCGTTTCCCCTGTCCTGCTCATCATCTGCTGGATGCTCGGCACCGGCATCGCGGTTGCGGACGATGCGCCGGTGGCTCTCGTGTTCGGTGACAGTCTGTCCGCCGCCTACGGCATCCCGCGCGACGAAGGCTGGGTGCAGCAGTTGCAGCGGCGGGTGACGGAAGCAGGCTATCCACACCGCATCGTCAATGCCAGCGTCTCCGGTGAAACCACCGCCGGTGGCCTGCGCCGCCTGCCCGCCCAGCTCGAGCGCCATGCTCCTGCCATTCTGATCATCGAACTGGGCGGCAATGATGGCCTGCGCGGCCAGCCCACCACAGCGATGTACAACAACCTGGAACGCATGGTCACCCTGGGGCAGACGGCGGGCGCACGCGTCGCGGTGTTGGGCATGCGCATTCCCAGCAACTACGGACCCGCCTACGCCGAGGCATTCCATGCCACCTTCGCCGAGGTGGCGGAGGCCACCGGCGCGGCGCTGCTGCCGTTCTTCCTGGAGCCGATCGCGTTGTCGCCGGAGGCGTTTCTGCCGGATGGCATCCATCCGAACGTGCAGGCGCAGGCGCGTTTGCTGGACCACGCCTGGCCCGTTCTACAGCCGCTGTTCAAAACATCGACAACGGACTGAATCCAATCCCGAACCCGCAGCGAACTCTGGGGTAATCACCCTGTACAAGGAGTTTTTCACGCATGCGGATCGCCGTGATCGGATCCGGCATCGCGGGGCTGGGCGCCGCCTGGGCGCTGTCCCGCCAGCACGATGTCGTTCTCATCGAGGCCGCCGGCAAGCCGGGCGGCCATACCAACACGGTGACGGTCGAAACGCCGGACGGGCCCGTGGGCATCGACACCGGTTTCATCGTGCACAACCCGGTGAACTACCCCAACCTGATTCGCATGCTCGACTACCTGGGCGTGCGCACGCAGCCCAGCCGCATGTCCTTCGCGTTCAGTGCCGGCCCGGGCCGTCTGGAGTACTCCGGCGGCGGTCGGCTGCTCGGGCTGTTCGCGCAGCTGCGCTTGCTGTTCAGCCGCTCCCACTGGCGCATGCTGCGCGACATCCTGCGCTTCTTCCGGCAGGTGAAGACGCTGCTGGCCAGCGAGCGCCTGCCCGACGTCACACTGGGCGAGTTCCTGGACCAGAACGGCTACTGCGCCGAGTTCCAGCGTCGGTTCCTGTGCCCGATGGCCGGGGCGATCTGGTCAACGCCCTCCGCTGAAACCCGCCTGTTCCCGTTTCCGGCCTTCGCCCGATTCTTCGACTCGCATGGCCTGCTGAACATCTTCAGGCGGCCGAAATGGCGCACGATCTCGGGTGGCAGCCAGCGCTACGTCGACGCCATGCTCGCCAACTACGCGGGCGAGCTGCGACTCGACACACCGGTGTCCTCGCTGCGCCGCGTCGACGGCGGCGTCGAGGTCACCACCGCAGCCGGTGCCGAAATCTTCGACACCGTCGTCTGCGCCGTGCACGGCGATATCGCCGCGAAGCTGCTGGCCGATCCCGCCCCCGCGGAGGCGGAGGTGCTGGGCCGCGTCCGCTACGCCCGCAATCGCGCCGTGCTGCACACCGACCGGTCGCTGATGCCGCGCCGGACGCTAACCTGGTCAAGCTGGAACGTGATGCAGGCGGCCGACACGCTGGATGATCAGTCAGTCTGCCTGACGTACTGGATGAACTGCCTCCAGGCACTGGACACGGAGGAGGAGTATTTCGTCACCCTCAACCCGATCCACGAACCCGACCCGGCGCGCGTGCTGTACGCGACGGAGTACAACCATCCGCAGTACACCCCGGAGATGATGCGGGCGCATGCCGACCTGCCGACGATCCAGGGTGCGAACGGCATCTGGTGGTGCGGCGCCTGGACCGGCTACGGGTTTCACGAGGACGGCTTCACGTCGGGGCTGAACGTGGCCCGCGCGCTGGGCTGCGAGCCGCCATGGACGGCCAAACCCGCCTGACATGGACGCCGCGCTCTACAACATGCGGGTCATGCACCGGCGTCATGTCGCGCCGCTGTACCGCTTCGTCTACCGCGTGTTCTATCTGTGGGTGGACATCGACGACGTCGCTGCCGCCACGCGGGGTCGCCGTCTGTTCAGCCACAACCGCTGGAATCTGCTGTCGTTCTTCGACCGCGACCATGGTGATGAAGACGACGCGCCGCTGCGCCCGTGGGTGGAGGCGGTGCTGCGCCGGCACGGCATCGACACCGGCGGTGGCGCCATCCGGCTGTTGTGTCTGCCGCGGGTGTTCGGCTTCGTGTTCAACCCGATCAGCCTTTACTACTGCCACGCGCCCGACGGCGGGCTGCGCGCCATCGTCGCCGAGGTCCGCAACACCTTTGGCGAACGCCACAGCTACGTCATCCACGAGCAGGGCGAGGCGATGAACCTGGAACGCAGCTTCGACCGCGACAAGCGCTTCCACGTATCGCCGTTTCTCGACGTCGCCGGGTTCTACCGTTTCAGCTTCGACCAGCCGGATGAATCCGCCCGCGTGGTGATTCACGAATACAAGGATGGCGAACGGATTCTCACGGCGACGCTGTCGGGTCGCCGCGAACCCCTGACCGATGCCGCCATCGCGCGGCTGATGATCGCGATGCCATTCCACACGCTGGGTGTGGTGATCGGCATTCACTGGCAAGCATTGAAGCTTTGGCTACGCGGAGCCGGGTATCGGCCCAAGCCCGCCGCGCCGCATGAGGAGAGCACCGGATGAACCAGGACCAACCGACGTTGAGCTTGCGCGACACGACCGTCGCGACCCCGACCGAAACCGCATCTCCCGGCCTCGCCGTCTCGGCGCTGCTGTGGATGCTCAAGGGCCTGAAGGTGGGCCAACTTGATGTCAGGTTGCCCGACGGCTCACGGCACCGTTTTAGCGGCGATGAGCCGGGGCCCCACGGTCATTTGCAGCTGAACAGCGGCGCGGTGCTGCGCAAGACGCTGCTGGGGGCCGCGACCGGGTTCGCCGAGTCCTACATGGACGGCGACTGGGATTCCCCGAACCTGGCCGAGACCCTGCACGTGCTCATGCTCAATCAGGCGCATTACCGCGGCCCCTACGATCGCAACCCGATCACCCACTGGATTGGCCGTGCGCTGCACGCCATGCGGGCGAACACCAAGACCGGCAGCCGCCGCAATATCCAGGCGCACTACGACCTGGGCAACGACTTCTACGAGCTGTGGCTGGACGAGACGATGACGTACTCGGCCGCGGTGTTCGACCCGATGCACGAGGATCTGGCCGCCGCGCAACGCCGCAAGTACCAGTGCATCCTCGACCGGCTGAACCTGGGCGCCGACCACCACCTCCTGGAGATCGGCTCGGGCTGGGGCGGTTTCGCCATCCACGCCGCTCAGACCACCGGCTGCCGGGTCACCAGCATCACGCTGTCCGACGAGCAGCTCGCCGAGGCCCGCCGCAGGGCCGAGCAGGCCGGCGTCGCCGACCGCGTGGAGTTCCGGCTCCAGGACTACCGCGATGTCCGCGAAACCTTCGATCGTGTCGTGTCAATCGAGATGTACGAGGCCGTTGGCGAGGACTACTGGCCCACCTACTTCCGCACCATCCGCAACGTGCTCAAGCGTGGCGGCGTGGCGGTGCTGCAGGGCATCACCATCGACCGGCAGCATTTCGATACCTACCGCAGCCGCATCGACTTCATTCAGAAGTACATCTTCCCCGGCGGCATGCTGGCCAGCCCCGAGGCCTTCGCCTCCGTCGCCGGCAAGGTGGGTTTGCAATGCGATCAGCCCACGTTCTTCGGCCCGCACTACGCCGAGACCCTGCGCCGCTGGCATGACAAGGTGCTGGAGCATCGCAGCGAGATCACCCGGCAGTTCGACGAGCGTTTCCTGCGGATGTGGCGCTACTACCTCGCCTACTGCGAATGCGGATTCGATGACGGTCGCATCGACGTGATGCACATCGCGCTGCGCCACGCCGACTGATTCGAGCCTGCTCGTGACCAGCGGTTCGCTGCGGCCGCGGCAACTCGCGGCCTACGGCGCGCTAGGCATGCCGCTGACCGCGTTGCTGTTGCCGCTGGCGATCTTCCTGCCGCCGTACTACGCCCAGCTCCCGGCGCTGACCACCGGTCTGGTCGGCGCCCTGCTGTTCGGCGCGCGGCTGTGGGACCTGGTCACCGACCTGGGCGTGGGCTGGGCCTCCGACCACACGCGCAGCCGCTTTGGCCGGCGGCGACCCTGGATCGTGTGCGGCACACCGGTACTGCTGCTCGGCGCCTGGGCGCTGTTCACCCCTCCGCAATCGGCCACCTGGCTTTACCTGCTCGGCTGGTCGCTGGTCGCCTACCTGGGCTGGAGCATGATCATGCTGCCGTACCAGACCTGGGGCGCCGAGCTGTCGGCCGACTACGACGAGCGTTCGAAGGTCACCGCCGCGCGGGAAATCTTCGCGGTGGTCGGCACGCTGGTCGCGATCATCCTGCCCAATGTGCTGATGCAGCGGGGCGGGGACACCGGCGACGGTCTGCGCGCGCTGTACGGCTTTCTGCTGGTGTCGCTGCCGATTTGTCTGGTCGCGTTGCTGATCGGCGTGCGTGAACCGGCCCGCCCGGCGCAAGCCCGCGCCGGGCTGAACCTGGGCGACGGCATCCGGCTGCTCAGCCAGAATCGGCCCTTTCGCCGCCTGCTGATCGCCTACCTGCTCAACGGCTTCGCCAACGCGTTGCCGGCCGTACTGTTCGTGTTCTTCGTCGAACACCGGCTCGAGGCCACCCAGGCACAAATGGGTCTGGCTCTGGTCGTCTACTTTCTCTCGGCGGTGATCGGGCTGCCGATCTGGCTGCGCGTCGGCCGCCGGTGGAGCAAGCACCGATTGTGGTGCGCATCGATGCTGTGGGTCTCCGCCGTGTTCATCTTCGCCCTGCTGCTGGGGCCAGGCGACCTGATGCCGTATCTGGTGATCTGCGTGCTCGGCGGCGCCTGCCTGGGTGTCGACCAGGCCATCCCGGCATCGATGCAGGCCGACGTGATCGATGAAGACACGGCGGCCGGTGGCGGTGGGCGTGCCGGCCTCTACTTCGGGCTTTGGGGGTTGGCGACCAAACTCGCGATCGCGCTGGGCGTG
>CALBOV010000208.1 GCA_937896565.1 uncultured Salinisphaerales bacterium | reverse complement strand
GATCGCGAAACGGGAGTTCTCGGTCAATCGAGCCTCGCCCATGATGATGTCGTTCGAGGCCTGGCTGCCCGCGAAAATCTGGATGACGCCCAGGGCCAGGATCGACCCCAGGGCCAGACTGATCAGGATCTCCACGATGGAAATCCCCTGCGTCTGTCGAATGCGCGGGCTCATGGCGCGAACACCACGTTGAGCACGGGATCGGCCTCGACCGCCTCCGTGGATTCCGTTGCCGCGACGTTCGCGGCATCGATCTGACCGTTGCGGTTTTCGTCCCAGGTCAGGGAGATCGTGTATGGAGCGCCTGCCCCGCATCCGGCCGCGCAGCTCACCGTCGCCGCCGCACCCGGCAAACCGGACGCGGGGTCAGCCAGCATCTGGTACCAGGTGTACAAATCCGCCGCCGCCAGTTCGGTGGGGCTGCAGGTCGTTCCGTTGGGGAAGGAATCCCGGCAATCGAAACCCGGATCCTCGGGCGCCTGCTGGGCCGCGTAAGTGCCATCGTGAGCGGCCGTCAGATTCGACCGCATGCGATCCGTCAGATCGGCGGCGATACTGGTGGCCTGCGAGCGATAGTAAGCATCGTGATTGCTGCGCAGCCCGCCGAGCTGCAGCGATGCCATGCCCAGCATGCCGATGGCGATCACGACCAGCGTGATCAGCACTTCCAGCAAGGTGATGCCTGACTGCTGCGTCTTCATGACGACGGCGTGTGGTAGCAGGCAGCGGATGCGGTGCCCTGCGAGGACCCCGCGTGACTGACCACGGCGCGGCCGGTCAACGCGACATCGACGAAGCGCGCGCGCGCGAGCACATCCTCGTCGTCGGCCGTACCGGGTTGATCATTGATGCAAAGCGCAAAGCGAGCCACGGTGCCGGCGAGCGCACCCCGGCTGTTGAACGCGACGCTGTCGCCGCCGTTCGATTCACGGAACCGGACCCCACGCCCCAACGCAGGGTGAACGCCCAGCAATTCGTCGATGGATGCCGCACTCAATGCCCCGTCTCCATTGAAATCCACAAACGTGATCCAGCCATTCTCCCATTGCCCCTGGGCGTCGCAGGTGCAATTGGCGGACTGGGTTGTCTCGTCACAAACCTCGGCAGCGCCGCCGCGCGCGCACATCACCACGTTGCGGCGCTGGCGAGTCGCCTCGCTGCGCGCGGCACTGAGATCCACCAGAA
Organism: uncultured Salinisphaerales bacterium; assembly: GCA_937896565.1. Taxonomy (GTDB): domain Bacteria; phylum Pseudomonadota; class Gammaproteobacteria; order Nevskiales; family OUC007; genus Abyssibacter. The sequence continues at coordinate 3,875 of CALBOV010000208.1, read as the reverse complement.
AATCGTTGACGCCGCTGGCAGCCCGCTTGCGCAGGACGAAGTCGGTGTAGGCGGGCACGGCGAAACTCACCACGATCGCCAGCATGGCAACCGCCACGAGCAGTTCCACCAGCGTGAATCCGCCATCCGGTCTCCTCGACTTGTACTTACCACTTCCCATGGCGCACAGCCTACGGCGGGACGTTAAGAAGCTGTGATGATAGATGACGATGAGCGAGTCGAGGCCGACAAGCGGTGGGCAAAAAAAAGGGCCTGCGATGGCAGGCCCTTTTTGAGGTGATGAACGGCCGGCGACCGTTCAGAACCGACAATACGAACTACTTGCGGGCGAGCTTCTTGACGTTGCCCGGCGCGAAGTAGCCGTCATCGAACCGCTCGACGGTATGCTCCGGCTCTTCGTTGTTCATTTCCTGAACAAGGTAGCGATTGGCCAGCAGGTCGTACACCGTGCCGGCGATCTGCGCGGTGGCCGGATACCGGTAGAAGTTCATCGCATGCGCTTCCTGCACGCGCCACAACTGACCACGCTTGTCGTAGATGTCGACCAGCGCGATCTGCCAGGTGTCCTCATCCACGTAGAACACGCGACGATCGTAGATGTGGCTGGTGCCGTCCTTGACCTGCGCATCGATGACCCATACCCGGTGCAGCTCGTAGCGCGTCAGGTCCTGATCAATGTGACCCGGCTTGATGATGTCGTCGTACTCGTTGTCATCACTGTGCAGTTCGTAGGCGTTGTAGGGGATGTACATCTCCTTCTTGCCGACGAGCTTCCAGGTGTAACGATCGGTCGCACCGTTGAACGTATCCAGCTGGTCGTTGGTCCGCAGACCATCGGAGCCGGTACCCGGATTGTCATAGGCGACGTTCGGAGCGCGGCGGAGTCGACGCTGGCCCGGGTTGTAAAGCCACGCCCGGCGCGGCTCCTTCACCTGATCCGCGGTTTCATGCACCAGCAGAATCTGTCCGGCCTGACGCGGCGGCTCCTCGATGCTCTGGAGGAAGTACAGCAGCACGTTGTTCAGACCGTCCGGGGTCATGCCCTTTTCGGTGTAGTTGAACAGCACGTCTTCCCTGAGCTTGAACAGCGAGAACGCACCGCTGGTCTGCACGGCCGCCTGCACGTTGTAGCGCACCAGCGAAGGTCCGCGATAACGCGTGCGGTGATTCCACATGATCTCCTTGCCGGTCTGCGGAATCGGGAACGGCACGCCGATGGCGGCGTCGACCAGCGATTCACCGTTGTTCGCCAGCGTGGCGCGCGTCGCGTTCTCCTTGGTCGCATCGTAGATGTACTGCGGATAGGCGGCGGAACGACGCGTCTGGTAGACCGGAATCTTGTAGCTGTCGTACTTCTGGAGCATGGCCTTCTGGCCTTCGCTCAGATTGTCCGCGTACTTGCTCATGTTCGACGCGGTGATCTCGAACTTGGGCTCGTCGTCCGGCCACGGATTCTCGAACCGCTCGCCCTCCGGCCAGTCGGGATTGTGGTAACCACCGTCCCAGGCGGGGATGGTGCCGGCGGAGTTGCCCGCCTTTTCCGCACCCACCGGGGTCAGCTCACCGCCAAGCTTGGCGGCTTCGTCCGCCGGGACCTTGGCCTCGGCATTCAGCGAAAAAGCGGCGGCCATGACGGCGGCGCCGACGCCACCGAGGCGTGCAATCGATCGGGACATAACTCCTCCGATTGTGAAACGTGAAAACGATATTTGGATTTGTGAACAACGGGCATCCTCGCCCGCTGCCTGGAACCATCCCTGTCCCGGATACCGCATCGCCTGACACGCATTCTGGCGATGTCACTCTCGGCTCGGGCACCGTCAATCGCGGCGGATCGATCCGACAGGGCGGCAGATGATAACGACACATTCCCCGCTGTTGTACTGGCGAACGAGAAGGAACGGTCGGCCGCATTCCCTGAACAAACAGACAGACCCGGCCATGAAAGGTTCAAGCCGCGCCCCGAACCATCGCGCGAATGTCATCAATGGGCACGGCGGGACTGAACAGCCAGCCCTGCACCATGTTGACGCCCAGGGCCTGGAGCATGTCCAGCACGACCATGCTGTCGACGAACTCGGCGACAGTCTCCTTGCCCAGCACCTGCGCGGTCTCGTTGATCGACCTCACCAGCTGGCGTCGAACCGGATCCTCCTCCATGCCCTGCACGAAGCTCCCGTCGATCTTGACGTAGTCGGCCGGCAGGTCGCGCAGATAGTGGAAGGAACACATGCCCGCGCCGAAATCGTCCAGCGAAAACCGGCACCCCAGCTCGCCCACGCGACGAATCAACCCTCGCGCCTGCTCGATGTTGCGAACCGCGATGGTCTCGGTGATCTCGAAGCAGAGCTTTTCGGGCGGAATCCCCGAGTCGTTGATGGAGGCGACCAGAAAATCCTGGAACTTGTGGTCCGAGATGGAGTTGCCGGCGAGATTGATGGAAACGTGATCGATCCGGGTCATCACGTCCTGGTGCCCCGCCATCCAGGCGAGCGCTCGCGTCACCATGTAGCGATCGAAACTGTCCATCAACCCGAAACGCTCCGCGGCATTGAGCAGGCCCTGGGGCACGCGGGCCCGGTCCTGGTCGCGGAACCTGGCCAGAATCTCGAAACAGTGCGGAGGGTCGGAAATCGCGTTTTCGGTCCGGTAGATCGGCTGCGCGTACAACAGGATGGCCTCGTCGCTCAGCGCTCGGCGCACCGTCTGCGCGGCGGTCATCACCGTCTTCGCATCCTCGGAATCGGTCTCCTCGGCGGTGTACTCGCGAATACTGCCCCGGGCCGCGGATTTCGCCGCGTAGCAGGCCGAACCAGCGGATGTCAGCGCATTGAGCCAGCCTCCGCCGGCCAGTGACGCATAGCCGACACAGCCGGTGACCGACAACTCCATGTCGTCCGACGAAGGCTCGACCTTTTCCAGGCTGGCCAGGAGATCGGCCGCCTGCTGCCGAGCGTCCTCGGACGCCAGATCGAAACGGACAATGACGAACTCGTCCGCGCCCACCCTGGCGATGACCGAATCCGTGCCGGCGAGCGCACCACGCAGCACGTCGGCGATCTTCCACAGCACGGCATCGGCGCGGGTCTGGCCGATCAGCTCGTTGATATATCGGAAGTAATCGATGTTCAGGTGATAGACGAACCCCATGATGTCGGTGTCGTGAACGCGCAGTTTGAGCGCGCGTTCCAGCCCCCGGCGGTTGAGCAGATCGGTCAGAACATCGTGGTCGAGCTGGTAGGTGATCTCCGCCTGAAGACGGTTGTGGTCGGTGACATCCTCCAGCGCGGCCAGCAGCACCCGCTGACCGCCACGACCTTCAACACCGCGCACGGTGATCGCGACATCGAGCCGGATACCGTCAGCGGTGAACAGCTGTGAATTCCAGCGCTCCAGGGAACCCTCGCTGAACGCGTACTCCAGACGGAACACCGCTTCCTCGAAGGCGTGATCGTCCATCACGCGGTGCAGATTCATGCCGACCAGTTCCGACATGTCGCGCCCGAGCAAGCTCCCCGCACGCCGATTCGCGGACAGGATCGTGCCGTTCATCTCCACGCTCAGCAGGGCGACCGGCGTACCGTCCATGATCGCTCGCAGCGTTCGCTCGCTCTCGCGCAACGCGTTCTCGATTCGCAACTCGGTGCTCTTGTCACGCGCAAACAACGCGATGCGTGCACGACCGTCACGCTCATCATCCGGCAGACGCAGTGCGTGAATCTGCACCGGAACCGGTTCGCCGTCGGTCCCGGTCCAGGTACTGCTGCCGCGCCATTCGGCGGCCTCGCAAAGCGTCGCCAGGACTTCACCGCGAAACTGTTCCCAGGCCGCTTCGGTCATCAGCTCACGCAACATGATCCGGTTGTCGGCTCCGG
>CALBOV010000207.1 GCA_937896565.1 uncultured Salinisphaerales bacterium | reverse complement strand
GAAGACCTACGGCTTCGTCACCGGGCGCGACCGCCACCTGGACTGCCCGGCGGTGTGGGACCTGATCAAGCGTCCCGAATGGACCGAACGCCTGGCGCAATTGCTGGGCCCGAATCTGTTGCTGTGGCGCTCGCAACTGTTCCTGAAGGAGCCGGGCGCACCCGAGGTCACCTGGCACCAGGCCAGCACCTACCTGTCCGAGGAAGGCTACAAGGCGACGCTGTGGCCGGCCGACCGCGACGAGCTGTTCCAGCTCACCACCTGGATCGCGTTCGACGACGTGGATTACGACAACGGCAACATGCAGTTCGTCAAGGGCTCGCACCGCCGCATCAACACGGCGCGCATCGGCGCCAAGGACGGTGGCGGCTTCGCCCGCACCCGCTTCAAGCTGGAAGCCGACATCACCGACGACAAGGTTGTCAACATGCCGATGCAGGCCGGCCAGTTCGTGATCTTCAGCGAACGCTGCATCCACGGTTCGCCGCCGAACGCGTCACCCGACCGCCGCCGCTGGGGCATGGCATTCCGTACCATCAAGCCATCGGTCAAGGTCTACGACACGGAGCTGCGTCACCACGTGATGTACCTGCGCCAGGAGTACTCGCTGGAGAACTGGGGCGCGGTGGTGCTGCGTGGCGAGGACGATGCCGGCGTGAACCGCCTGACCGACCCACCCTCCGCCGACGCCGCCTCACCAGCCGAACCGCCGCTTCAGGCGGCAGGCTGACCTTAAACGGCCGCGGCGATCAGGTCGCGGTGGGCTCCGATGCCGGCTCGGCCTGCGTAGGCTGTCCACTGGTGAAGCGCCACTGCTCTGGCCACTGGTGGAAGTCCATGTACTCCCGGGCCGCGCCCTTCTTGCCAAAGTCGATGTAGTCGTCGTGCGAGTCCACCAGACCGCGCGTGTTCTCGTCGATGATCACCGGCTCGCCCGGCGCGCTCAGCATCCCCTGGATGCGCAGCCGCCAGATCGCCGGCGACAGCAACTGACAGAGATCGAAGAACGTGTTGGTGCGATTGACCGGACCGACCGAGGTCCAGCGCGTGGCCACGCCGATGGAACGGTCCGTGACGTTGTTGATCGCGTGCCATTGCCACGGCGGGTTCAGCAGGATGTCACCCGGTTCCAGCACGGCCTCGTAGCGCGGGCAGTAGCGCTGTAGCGGCGCGTACTGCTCCAGGTACTCCGGGGTGTATTCCTGACGTACGAACGACGCGCAGAACAGGAAGAAGCGGTTTAGCGCCGGATACATCAGCCACAGATAATCCGGATGGACGAAGGTCCATTTCTTCTTGCCGTACACCTGAAAGAACAGGTTGGTGTTGCTGGCCGAATGCGCCTCGGTGCCCGTCGTCGGATGCACGCCGAGAAACAGCTGAGCCCCGAGAAACATGGTCCGTCGCCCGCCCATGTGCTGGGTGTAGGACAGGCAGTCCAGATCGTCGAACAGCTCCGGGTTGTAGGAGAAGATGCTCGCGCTGTTGTGGATATAGAGCTTGCGATCCGTGCCTTCGCTGGCGACTACATCGGCGAAGCTGCCCACCGAGTGCTCGTTGCTGTTCTGCTCGATGATGTTGACCTTGAAATCGCCGTAGTGGCTGGCGAAATACTCGGGCGTCCAGCGCTGACAGGCTGGCGAATCCGCGGCGCCTCCTTTGATAATCACCGGGGTTCCGGTGCGCACGTAGCGCTTCCAGAATTCACGCGGCTCCAGTTCTCCCGGACGGACCGTGGCGATCGGGATCGGCCGACCGTACTGCACCGGCGCGCCGGATGCCTCCAGCCGGTGCAGGATGCGATCGTGGACCCGCTTCATCCAGCTCTGATAGGCGAACTGGTCCTTGGCCAGGTAGCGAAGAATCAGGATGGCCTTGAACTGGAGCTTGTTCCAGTAGCCGATGTCCAGCTTGATCGGCGGCGGCGTGGCCGAGATCGATGGTCGGAAGAAGGTGCGAAGAAACAGGCCATGCGTGATCACGACTTCCTTGATCACGAACAGCAGCAGCAGTCCCAGCCCCGCCGATCCCCGCAATACCACCTGGATCACCGGACGCTTGCTGTCGCCTTTGCGGCGCATCACCGGCCGCCTTCCCATGGTTGCCTGCATGACGTGCTCCCTGTCAGCCCCGATTGTGGGATCAGAAGACCAGCACAATTCGCGCCACGTCGGCGACGCCGGGCACGCATTTCGCGTACACCGTCACAATCGTCGTCGGCCGGACGGCGAAAACGCCGTGCTAGGCTTGGCATCGAAGGCCGGCCCGGACCTTTCATCCACGCTGGAGTTTCCGCCTCATGACGCTCGCCGACATCCTGCTGGCCGAAGACTATCGACCGACCGTTGCCGGACGTCTCGCCGACGCCGTCGCCGGGGAGATCGCCACGCGCTCCGGACTGTCCGGAATCGGGTTGAGAACCGCCCTGAAAATGGCGGAGGCACGCCGGGGCGAGCCCGTGCTTCCACTGCTCATCGATCGGCTGCTGCCGGAGTTCTGCACGGTACTGGAGCCGCAATTCGAGGCCTTTCTGGCCAGCGGCCGGGACAGTTTCGGCGCCTATCTCAGCGAGCGGCAATCAGAGGTCACGGAAGCGTTGCTGTCGGTGACCGACCGTCGCATCGAACACACCCAGCACGACGCGCTCAAACAGTTCTATCCGCAGCTGCGCACCACCATCCATAACGAATTCGCAGCCACCATTCCGGAGATTGGTGACCTGGTTCAGGCGCGTCTCGATACGACCGCAGCCGGCTGACGGAGCCCTGCCGCGCCGTCAGGCGGCCAGCAGGCGCAGGAACTGGTCGGTGGTTTCGTCGGCTGGAAAGTAAGCTTCGACACGCAGCTCGTCCGTGGTGATGTCCAGTGGCGTGCCGAAGGTGGTGAGCGTTGTGAACACGTTCAGCTCCAGATCATCACGCACGAAGCGCACCGGCAGCACCGGCGCCGGTCGGTAGCCCCATTGAGTCAGCGTCCACTCAGGACGCATTCCCGGATAATCGCTGACGACGGTCACCAGTTCGCGCAATGCCACACTGCCCGTGATCTCCGCTTCGCGGTGTGTGCGCGCCATGAGTTCCGCCGCGACCTCATTCCAGTTCCCGATGTAGGGCCGCAGACCTTCCGGGTGCAGCACCAGCTTGAGCAGATTGCGCTCGCCGTCCGGTCCCACTCGATTCCACAGCGCATCAGTATCGCCGACCAGCGCCAGCAGGCGCCCCATCGCGGCGTTCGCCTGCAACAGATTCCAGGCACGGTCGGCCACGGTGGCCGGAAATGGCTCGTGATGCGTGAGCATCATGTCCAGCGCCCTGCGCACCGCCTCCATTGACGGATCCTGCAACGCGGTTTCGGTATGAACGGGCGCGAAACCCGCCGCGGAGAGCAGCAGATTCTGCTCGCGCATGGGAATGTCCAGGGCCGCGGCGAGCTGACCGACCATCTCCCGGCTGGGCTGCGCACGCCCAACCTCCAGGAAACTGATGTGCCGCTGGGACACGCCCGCGGTCATCGCCAGCTCGAGCTGCGACAGCTTCCTCGCCGCCCGCCAGTTCTTGAGCTGCCGGGCAAATCCCGTCTGCGTATCGGTCTGGCTCAATGCCATCACGGTCTCCTCATGTTCTCCGCCTGCACATGCTCGCCCGCAATCCGCGCCCGGACAATGACCTGACAGGTAGTTGTCGCAACCGCGAGCACGATGGATCGTCATCACTCGCTCAACGGAACCGACACCATGAACTGGAAACTGATCGTGCTGCTACTGATGTCACTGGGCTTCGCCGCACTCACCGGCTTCAGCCTGTCACAGGTGGGCTATTTCGGTATCTGGCAGGCCGGCATCGACAATCCCGGCTCGCTGCAAGTCCTCGTCGACCTGGTGATTGTCTGTGGCCTGGCTATCGCCTGGATGATTCACGACGCCCGATCGCGCGGCGCCGCGGTATGGCCCTATGTGCTGGTGACCCTGGTCGCCGGCTCGTTCGGACCGCTGGCCTACCTGATCGGCCGGGAGCTGGGCGCACGTCAGGCCCTGCGGCCAGCACCGCGACACGGATGAGTGACGCCGTGCTGGCACGGACGGTCGCGGCCGTGCTGATCCTCACCGGCGCGATTCATCTCGCGCCGGTGACCGGTCTGTTCGGAGCGGACAGGCTCAAGGGACTGTACGGCGTGGACGTCAGCGGCGCGGCGGAGCTGGAGTTGCTGCTCCGGCACCGCGCCGTGCTGTTCGGGCTGCTGGGCGCCTGCCTGGTTGCTTCGGCGTTTCGCCCCGAGCTGCACGGGCCGGCCCTGATTGTCGCGCTCGTCAGCGTCGGCAGCTTCCTGTGGCTGGCGGCGCCCGTCGACGCCCTCGCCCCAGCGCTGCGACGCGTTCAACTGATCGACTATGGGGTGCTGCTGGCCCTGCTCGTCGCTGGCGCCATGCACGCATGGCGCCTGTGGCTGCATTGAATCGGCGGCGTCAGGCGGCGGAATCGATCCCGCCGTCGTGCAGGTCCTGCACCCGGTAGACGGTGACCTGATCCCGGTAATCCATCGCCATCGCGGTCGCCTTGGCGGCGGCCAGGGTCGTGAAGTACGCGACCTTCTGCGTCACCGCGGCGGAGCGGATGGAATGGGATTCCTCGATGGCCTTGCGACCCTCCGTGGTGTTGACCACGAACTGGATCTCGCCATTGACGATCATGTCCACGCAGTGCGGACGGCCTTCCTTGACCTTGTTGACCGAGCGGCATTCCACGCCGTGTTCGCGCAGGAATCGCGCGGTGCCATGCGTCGCCACGACCTCCATGCCATGCCGGATCAGGCTTTTCGCCAGATCGACGGACTGCGGCTTGTCGGCATCGCGGACGGAGATGAACACCGCGCCCTTGCCCGGAATCGCCACGCCGGCGCCCACCAGTGACTTGGCGAAGGCTTCGGCGAAGTTGCGACCGATGCCCATGACCTCGCCGGTGGACTTCATTTCCGGACCGAGGATGGGGTCCACGCCCGGGAACTTGGCGAACGGGAACACGGATTCCTTGACCGAGAAATACTCCGGCGCGTCGATGGACTGGATGCCCTGTTCGTCCAGCGTGCGCCCCAGCATGCAACGCGCGGCGATCTTCGCCAGCGGATGCCCGGTGGCCTTGGACACGAACGGCACGGTCCGCGAGGCTCGCGGGTTGACCTCGATCAGGTAGACCTCTTCGTTCTTGACCGCGAACTGGGCGTTCATCAGGCCGACCACGCGCAACGCGCGCGCCAACGCCTGAACCTGTCGGCAG
>CALBOV010000206.1 GCA_937896565.1 uncultured Salinisphaerales bacterium | reverse complement strand
GCCTCCTTGCTGTCGAAGTAGCGATACGGCGTGGAGTAGCTGCAGCCCAGCGAGGCGGCGATCTGGCGAAAGCTCACCGCCTCCAGTCCGCCGCTTTCGAACTGGTCCATCGCGGCGTCCAGGATCTGCCGGCGTCGCGCCTCAATCTCGTGAACTGTCATCGGTTGTCGTGCCATGAATTAATTGGACAGTATTAAATAAACGGTGTCAATAAATTGGAGGAGGGGCAGAATCGGAAGGTCACCCGGGGACATCAGACTCGGGTTGGTCGCTGGAAAGGCACGGCCGGCGGACGGTTGGCGGTCGCGCGGCCGGAGAGGGTCAGCCGTTCAGCATCGTCACGATCTTGCTCATCGTGCGCAGGTTCCGGTCCGTCATCGGCACGCCCAGCAGCGCCTCGCTGCGCGCCGCCAGCTTGCTGCGACCAATGCCGTCGGGCGCATGCAGGTAGAACACCCGCTCCTTCAGCTCGAACCGCTCGCTCGGCGCCCGGATCGCCTCCAGGCCGTCCAGGTCAGAGTTTGGCGGCACCGAATCGAGAAAACCGAAGTGGACCGACTTCGGGTCGGATGCGTGCTCGGCGAACGGATTGGCGTCCATGGCCGCCGTCACCTCCGATGCCGCGAGCACCAGCACATGCGGTTCGAAACCATGACGCTCGTGAATCGCCTGGGCGATCTCCTGCGAGAGCGCCGCGGACGTCGCCGTGCTCCGGAGTATGACGTTTCCGCTCTGGATGTACGTCTGGACGTGTTCACAGCCCAGCGCTTGCAACAGCGTTCGCAGTTCGGCCATCGGCAGCGTGTTGCGGCCGCCGACATTGATGCCCCGGAGCAGGACGGCGTAGGTCTTCATGCGAAATCGCTGGGCGTCATCCCCGACAGGCCGCCTCGATCGCGGCGATGTCGATCTTCGTCATCCCCATCATTGCTTCGAACGCGCGTTTGGCGACCGCGGGGTCGGGGTTGCTGACCGCCCGGGTCAAGGCCACCGGCGTGATCTGCCAGGACACACCCCATTTGTCCTTGCACCATCCGCAGGCGCTTTCCTGGCCGCCGTTGCCGACGATGGCGTTCCAGTAGCGATCCGTTTCGGCCTGATCCGTCGTTGCCACCTGAAACGAGAACGCCTCGTTGTGCTTGAACCTTGCGCCGCCGTTGAGTCCCAGGCACGGGATGCCCAGCACCGTGAACCAGACGGTCAATACGTCCCCCACCTGACCGGACGGAAAGTCACCGGGCGCGCGATGCACCGCGCCGACCGATGAATCGGGGAACGTATCGGCATAGAACCGGGCCGCTTCCTCGGCGGCGCCGTCGTACCAGAGGCAAATCGTGTTTTTTGCCGGATTCATGCGCGGTCCTCCGTCCAGTGTGGCGCTCTGTCATGGAGCGCTTCAGCTTGCTGGTCTGGCGCCGAGGGCGTGAGGGTGCAGCAAGACCGACCGGACTACCGGAAATCACGTCGATCACGATGACGCATCCGGCAGCCCGCAAGTCTTCCGGGCGGTCTCTATCGATTGCGCCCGTACTGTTCATGACTGGTCACCCAGTCTCCCGTGGCCACGGCGGCGGCCAGTGACATCTCTCCGGCCAGCACGGTAGCACCGATGATCTCGGCCAGCTTTCTGGCCTTGCCCTTGCCGTAGCAATCCATCATCTCCAGGCATTCCCGCTGGCTGGGCAAGCCGGTGCCACCGCCGTAGCTGGCGCAGATCAGCGAGGGCAGCGTGATGGAGAAGTAGTAGCTGCCGTCGTCGGTCAGTTCCCCGACGGCGGCGCCGACGCAGGATTCGGCGACGTTGGCGGCATCCTGTCCGGTGGCGATGAAGGTGGCGGTGATGCCATTGGCGGCGTGGGCGCCGTTGTTCATGGAGCCGGCCATGAAGGCGCCGGTCATGGACATGATGCGGCGCCGGTACAGCGACTTGCAGTCGATGCCCATGATCTCCCGCATCAGCTTGTCCGGAATCGTGCACTCGGCGATGACGCGCTTGCCGCGGCTGTGCAGGAAGTTGATCTGCGAGGGCTTCTTGTCCGTGTCCATGTTGCCGGACAGCGAGAAGCGCTCCACGGCAAATGGCGTGTTCGCGAGAATCCACTGGCAGGCTGCGTGGGTGGCCTTGCCGCACATGTTCTGCCCCGCGGCATCGCCGGTGCTGTAGTTGAAGCGCAGGTACAGGAAGCGGGCCGCGGCGTAGTGCTCGATGTTGCGCAGCTTGCCGATACTGGTGGTCGACTCGGCGGCCTCGCGGATCGGCCCCATGTTGTCGATGACCCAGGCTCCGAACTGTTTCGCGGTCTGCGCATTGTCGAAGGCGAACACCGGGGCGCGCTGTATGGCGTCGTCGGCGACGGTCACGGTGATGCCGCCGGACTCGCGGGTGAGCCGCATGCCGCGGTTGTAGCTGGCGACCAGCGTGCCCTCGGCGGTCGCCATGGGCACATAGAACTCGCCTTTGGCATGTTCGCCATTGACGAGGACCGGGCCGGCGATGCCCAGGGGGACCTGCGCGACACCGGTGAAATGCTCGCAGTTTCCCTGGGTTTCGGCCGGGTCAAAGCTGTAGCTGCCGGTGTGCTTGAGCTGCACGCCCGTCTGTTCGCGAACGAAGTCGCGGCGCGCCTGGGCGGCGGATTCGGCGTACTCATTGGCCTTGTCACGCGGAATGCGCGGGCGGCCGGTCGGTGCGGTGTCGGTCATGGGTCTCTCCACTGGTCCGCCGCTGGATCAGTCCGCGGCGAGTAGTTGTTCTACGTGTGTTTTCAGGATGGTTCCGGCGTGGACGAGCCTGGCCTCATCCCCCGGGTGCTGCATCAGCACATGCAGGGTCAGGGACTCGCTCAGCAGGATGATGCTGCGCGCGACCATCGGATCGAGGGTTCGGCCCTCGGCGGCGAGGAATGTCGAGCAGTAAAGGTCCTCGATCTGCTGGTGCATGCTCAGGCGCATGTCGTGCAGCGCGCCGTCGGGACGCAGAGCCTCCGAGGTGATGACGCGGATGATTGGCCCGGCCGTGGCGACAAAGTCCATGTACACCTCCTGGGCGCGGACGATGCGTTCGATGCCGCTGCCGGGGTGTTTCATCGCCTCGCGGCGGCAGGCCATGAGATGCGTGAGCGAGCGCTCGTAAATGGCGGAGAGCACCGCGCTCTTGTCGGAAAAATGGACGTAGAACGTGCGGCGCGATACGCCGGCGGCGTCCAGAATCGCCTGCACGCTGGTGCCTTCGAAGCCGCGCTCGGCGAAGGCTCTGGCGCCCCCCTTGATGATGCGCAGGCGTGTTTGATCGCGGCGGCTTGCTGCCGGTTTGGCGCGTGAATCGAGCGCCGTGACGGTGTTGTTCATGTCCGCAGAGTCCCTCCGGTTCCGGGCGCCAGAAAAGGGCTACCCATCTGACATGCATCCATGGTATACACTGTGTTTACTTGCTGATGCAAGCCAGATCAGTCGCCCGGCGAGGCGATCCAACCAACATCGACATGGGGAGACAGCACCATGCAAACGAACACCCCCGAGGCCGGTGCGGCCTACTCGGCCAGGTACGCCTGGTTCGTCGTGGCGATCCTGATGATGGCCTACGTGTTCTCGTTCGTGGATCGGCAGATTCTCAATCTGATGGTCGGCCCTATCCGCAAGGATCTGGGTATCTCCGACACGGAGATGAGCCTGCTGATGGGTTTTTCGTTCGCGATCTTCTACACCATCATGGGGATTCCGCTGGGGCGCATGGCGGATTCCAAGAGCCGACGCGGGCTGGTGACGGTGGGCATCGTCGTGTGGAGCGTGATGACCGGCCTTTGCGGCCTGGCGAAACACTACTGGCAGCTGTTTCTGTTCCGGATCGGTGTGGGTGTGGGTGAGGCCGCGCTGTCACCGGCCGCCTATTCGATGATCGCGGACTATTTTCCGCCGTCGAAACGCGCCACGGCGATCAGTGTTTACTCGATGGGCATCTACATCGGTTCCGGCATCGCGTTCCTGCTGGGCGGGCTGATCGTCGAGTTCGTGACCGCACAGGGCGCGGTGACGTTGCCGGTGCTGGGCGAGACCCGGCCGTGGCAGGTCGTGTTCTACGTGCTCGGCGCCTCCGGGTTGCTGTTCAGCCTGGCGTTCCTGCTGATCAAGGAGCCGCGGCGCAGCGGTGCCGGGACCGCCGCGGTTGTTCCGATCCGTGAAGTGGTGGCCTTCCTCAAGCTCAACCGGCGCACGGTCCTCAGCCACAACATCGGGTTCGCGATGATCGCGTTCTGCTCCTACGGTACGGCGGCGTGGATTCCGACCTACTTCGTTCGTGTTCACGGCTGGTCGATCGGGCAGGTCGGGCTGGTGTTCGGGCTCATCGTCATGATCTTCGGCTCGATGGGCATCGTCACCGGTGGGCGCCTGTCCGACCGCTGGACCGCGCAGGGCCGCAGCGATGCGCCGATGCGCGTGGGACTGGTCGCGGCGATCTGCGTGATTCCCTTCGGGGCCGGTTACATGCTGTCGCCGAACAGCCTCGTGGCGGGCCTGTTCCTGGTGCCGGCCACCTTCTTCATCAGCATGCCGTTCGGAGTCGCGCCCACCGCGATTCAGGACATCATGCCCAACCGGCTGCGTGGTCAGGCTTCGGCGCTGTACCTGTTCATCGTCAACATGATCGGCTTGGGCATCGGGCCCACCGCCGTTGCCGTCGTCACCGACTTCGTGTTCCACGACGACAACATGGTCGGCTGGTCGATGTTTCTGGTGAGCGGGGTTGCCGGTGTCGTGGCGATCACCCTGCTGGCGACCGGGATGAAACCGTATCGGGAGAGTCTGGCGCGGGTGCGCGAGCAGGTGGCCTGATCCCGCGGCGCGCCCGGGATCACCGTCGCGCCGTCAGAATCTCCCGCGGAGCCAGCCCGAACGTTGTCCTGAAGGTGTGGGAAAAATGCGAGGGGCTGGAGAAGCCATTGTCGTAGGCCGCCCGGGTGATCGACCGCCCCAGGCCGGCGTCGTGTGCGGCGTGCAGCAGGCGCATCCACACGCGGTACTGACGCAGGCGCAGGCCGGTTTCCGAGACGAACAGGTGTTGCAGGCGTGACTCCGACAATCCGATCTCGCCGGCCAGTGCGGCGATGCGCTGGTTCTCGGCGACGGTCGCATCGAGCAGGTCGGCGGCGGCGATGACGCGGGTGTCGATTTGTCCGCTCGGGTCCGAGGTTTGCCGGATCCAGGCGGGCAGGTCCACCAGCGGCGACGGTGTCTGGCGCAACGTCGCGATCCAGTTGGCGGCGTCCGGGTGCGTTCGCACGGCATGCGGGGCAGGAACGGGCGGCGCCAGGATCGGGTCCAGCAGCAGGATGCCAACCCGGGAGTCCGGCGCGTCCAGGATGTGCTGCTCGCCGGCCGGAACAATCGCGCTGGTGGCGACGTGTCGCTGACCGCTGCGTGCGACATCCACCCGCAGCGGTCCGTCCAGGCCGAACAGCCAGGTTTCGCAGCAGTGCCGGTGCCACTGCGTCTGAGGCAGGCGGCCGACGAACAGCAGCGTGCGACCGCTGATCTGAATCTGGTCCGGTAGCAGAATCTTGAAAGTCTCCCGGTGGTGGCTCGGTCGATAATAGCCCCGTCAGTCAGGGAGAGAGACCGATGGTCACAAGCACGGACGGAACATCACCGACCCGCCGGGTCGCGGCGGTGCAACTCCACGCCGCGGTGGGCGACGCGCCCGCCAACATCGCCCACGCCGAGTCGCGGATTGCCGAGGCCTTCAAGGCCGGCGCGGAGATTGTCGCGCTGCCGGAGTTCTACACTGGAACGATCGCCCCGGTGCCGGAGACCTCGAACTGCGTGCTGCCGGCGAGGAATGTCGCCATCGACATGATGAAGCGGTTGGCCAGGCGCCACGGCGGCTGGGTCGGCGGATCGATGCTGGTCGAGGACGGTGGCGAGATCTACAACCGCTACATTTTCGTCGGCCCCGAGGGTCAGCAGTACCAGCATGACAAGGACCTGCCGACGATGTGGGAGCGGGCGTACTACACCGGCGGCAGTGATGACGGCGTGTGGGACACGGCGCTGGGCGGCGTCGGCGCCGCGGTGTGCTGGGAGCTGATTCGCTGCCAGACGATCCGGCGCATGCGTGGTCGCGTGCAACTCGCGATGACCGGCACGCACTGGTGGACGCTGCCGGAGAACTGGCCGGGGCCGGTGCGCGCCGGGCTGGCGTCCATCGGTCAGTACAACCGCTATCTCAGCGAGCAGGCGCCGGTGGAATTCGCGCGGCGGCTCGGCGCCCCGGTGATTCAGGCCAGCCACTGCGGCGCGGTGGCCGGGACGTTCCGGATCGGGCTGCGTGCCGGCCTGCCCTACGACACCCACTTCGTCGGCGCGACGCAGATCGTCGACAGCCGCGGCAAGGTGCTGGCGAGTCGCAACGCGCTGGAAGGGCCGGGCACCATCTACGCCGACATCGAGTTGGCGAGTCACGAACCGGTGTCGGATGACCCGCTGGATCGCTTCTGGATACCTGCGCTGCCGGCCTTTCTGAAAGCGTACTGGCATCAGCAGAACCTGGTCAGCGCACCGGTTTACCGCCGCAGTGCGCGCGTGGCCGGGGTTCAGGCTGCGCGGCGCGCCAAGGGGGTGGCCGCATGAGTGCCGACTACATCGCGCTGCTTTCGGCGGGCGGGTTCCTGATCGTCGGCATGCTTACGGGGATCTGGAAATACGCGCACATCATGCGTTCGGAAGCCGCCGAGGCCCCGGTTTACGTCGATATCTGTCACCGCACGGCACTGATGTACGCCTTTGCCTGTCTGGTGCTGCAGCAACTCGCCCTGCACAGCCGCTGGAGCGAGTGGGTCGACATGATCGCCGTCGTCGTGCCCATCGCGTTTTTCGCATCGGCCGTGGCCGGCTACGCGTTGCACGGCTGGCTCAGGGACACTGACAACCAGCTCCGCCGGCCGCATGTGATGGGCAGGCGGACCATATCGCCCTGGGTGATTCGCGTGTACATGATCGCGCTGATCGCTGGCGAGATCGGTGGTGTGGTGGTGCTGGTCGCCGGCGTGGTCTGAGCACCGGTTCCTGCTTCGTCCCCGGACTGTCAGGTCACTGTCAGTCCGGGTCGCTGTACTGGCCGCAGATTCCTCCTCGGATGCTGCGATGCCAATTCGACTCTGCCTGCTGCTCGCGATGGTCTCCCTGGCCGCCTGCCGCTACGACGACTATCACCACTACGACCATTACGACTCGCGGCTGCCTGAGGCGGTACTCGACGGCGACTGGGCCACCGGTTGCCAATACATCCATGACGCCGATCCGTACGATCCGTATGACGCGAAGAGCTACACCGACTACTTCAGCTTCTACGATGGCTACTACTACGGCGCCTACGAAACCTACGCGACGGACAACTGTGGCGGCGAGCCGCTGGACGTGTACATCACCGAGGGCGAAATCTACCTCGGCGGCTACACGCTGACGGATGACGGCGTGGAGGCCGAGCGCCTGGATTTCGAGGGCGATTTCACCTGCTACACGCTGATTGATCTCGATACCTGGAGCGATACCTTCGTGCTCGGCGATTTCCAGCATGCCGGCTACGATGACTGCCGTTCGCCGGAACGCCGGCATCGGTACCTGGATTTCGAAGCGGTGTACTTCCGCTACTAGGGCTATTCGAGATACGGCCGCAGGATGTCATCCAGCCAGTCCGCGAACACCTGAACACGACGGGAACGGTTGCGGCGGTGCGAGAACAGCAGTGACACCGGCATCGATTGGGCGGGGTGGTCGGGCAGCACCTCCACGAGCTGACCATCGTCGAGCAGATGCTGCACGCCGATGGCCGGCACCTGGATCATGCCCAGGCCGGCCAGGCAGCAGGCCTCGTAGGCATCGGAGTTGTTGACGGTGATGACACCGGGCAGCTCCAGGGTGCGGTAGATGCGGCCGTCGAAGTATTCCCAGGCTTCGGGCTTGTCGCCCAGCGTCGAGGCGTAGTGCACCAGCAGGTGACCGTCACGCAGGTCATTGATCGTCGTGGGCACGCCGTGGCGCTTCAGATACGCCGGGCTGGCGCAGTTCACCAGCCGCATCGTGCCCAGCCGCCGGGCGACCAGACTGGAATCGCGCAGCGTGCCGATCCGCAGCACGCAGTCGAACCCCTCCTGCACGAGATCCACCCGGCGGTCGGTGCTGCTCAGTTCCACCGCGAGTTGCGGGTGGGCCCGGAGAAACTCCGGCAGTCGGGGCGCCACCTGGTGCCGGGCCAGGCGGCTGGGCATGTCCACGCGCAGGCGGCCGGTCAGTGCGCGTTCGTCGTTGATGAACAGGGTATTGAGTTCGTCCAGCTCGGCGAGCAGGTCGACGCAGTGATCGAAGTAGACGGCACCGTCCTGCGTTAGCTCGACATGACGCGTCGTGCGATGGAACAGTCGGGTGCCGAGCTGCTGTTCGAGCTGACGCACGGCGGTGGAGACGCTGGCCTTGGGCAGCGTCAGCGTTTCGGCGGCACCGGTGAAGCTGCTCATCTCCGCGACTCGCGTGAAGATCTGCATTGCCTTGACCTGATCCATGGCAGCCCCCGCAATTGTTCGCAATTGGCGAACACATTAATCACGAATCGCCAGTTTATGCCAAAAGAACAGCCAATTAGGCTGCATGTCCAAGTTCATCACGGCTCCCAAGGAGACTGGCATGACAGCTCAAACACGTATCGTTCTGATCACCGGTGGCAGCCGCGGTCTCGGCCGCGAAGCGGCGCTGGAGGTCGCGAAGCAGGGCGACGAGGTCCTGCTGACCTATCAGAGCCAGGCCGACGCGGCGCAGGCCGTGGTGGCGCAGATCGAGGCCATGGGCCGCAAGGCGGTGGCGCTGCAACTGGATATGGCCGCCAGCGACCGCTTCCCGGCATTCGCCGACACCGTCCGCGACACCCTGCAATCCATCTGGGGTCGAGATCGTTTCAACGCCTTGCTCAACAACGCCGGGCACGGCCTGAACAGACCGTTCGCCGAGACCACCGAGGCCGAGTTCGACAGCATCATGCAGGTGCATGTGAAGGCGCCATTCTTTCTGACCCAGGCGTTGCTGCCGCTACTCGCCGACGGCGGGCGCATCCTCAACGTCTCGTCCGGGCTGGCGCGGTTCTGTCTGCCGGGGCATGCGGCCTATGCCTCCGCAAAGGGCGCGATCGAGGTGCTGAGCCGCTACTTGGCGAAGGAACTGGGCGAGCGTGGTATCTCGGTCAATGCCATCGCGCCGGGTGCGATCGAAACCGATTTCGGCGGCGGCGCCGTGCGCGACAACGACGCGATCAATCAGCAGGTCGCATCCGTCACGGCGATGGGCCGTGCCGGCCTGCCATCGGATATCGGCGTGGTCATGGCGCAGTTGCTCGGGCCGGCGTCGCAGTGGATCACCGGGCAGCGGATCGAGGCGTCCGGTGGGATGTTGCTGTAGGCGTGAAGTGTGAGGGGTGAGGCGCATGCGGCTGGTTGTGAGCTGGCGCCGGTTGCTTCCATCATGGACGAGCCTGCCGCGCCGCGGCGGCCATGAATAGCGATCAGGGAAGGGGATTGAGATGCAGGCAATTCGGCCGATGCCGCCACGCGACCCTCAGCAGGAGCACCGGGCCGCCACACCGCTGGAGCTGCTGTTCGACCTGGTGTCGGTGATCGCCATCGCGGTGGCCGCCGCCGGCTTGCATCACGCCGTGGCCGAGGCGCATGCGGTCGAGGGCATTCTCAAGTTCGTCGCCGCGTTCTTCGCGATCTGGTGGGCGTGGATGAACTTCACCTGATTCGCGTCGGCCTACGACAACGACGATGCCCCTTATCGGCTGCTGACCATGGTGATCATGTTCGGTGCGCTGATCATGGCGGCCGGCATCGAGCCGTTCTTCGATCATCTGGACTTGCGGGTGATCGTGACCGGCTACGTGGTCATGCGTCTGGGCATGGTGGCATTGTGGCTGCGCGCCGCCGCGAATGATGCCGGGCGTCGCCCCACCGCAATGCGCTACGCCATCGGCATCGCGCTGGTCCAGTGTTTCTGGGTGGCCTTCGGCTGGCTACCGGAGCCGGGCACGGGCTTGTTCTACGGCCTGTTCGCGGTGGGTGCGATCCTGGAGCTGGCCGTGCCGGCGATCGCCGAACGCGGCAACGCCACCCCCTGGCATCGCCATCACATCATGGAGCGCTACGGGCTGCTCAACATCATCGTCTTGGGCGAGACGCTGCTCGCCGGGTCGATGGCGCTCAATCATGCCGTCACCGGACACTTCGACATTGCCCTGGTGCATATCGCGCTGTCGGCGATGCTGATCCTGTTCTCGATGTGGTGGCTTTACTTCGCTCGCCAGGAGCATTTGCAGGATCAACGCCTGTCCCGCGCGCTGACCTGGGGCTACGGCCATTTCGTGATCTACATGAGTGGCGCGGCCGTGGGTGCCGGTTTCGCGGTGCTGGTCGACGTGATCACGGGCCACGCCAAGATCGGACTGCTGGCCGGTGACTACGCGGTGGCGATTCCGGTGGCGGGGTATCTCGTCGGGCTTTGGTTCGTCCGCGACCGCTTCGTGCTGGGAGGCATGGCTCGGCACAGCCTGTTGCTGTTCGCCGCTCTGGTGCTGCTGGTGCCGCCGTTGCTGGCACTGGAGGGTGTGGCGCTGGTGGCGGTCGTGGCCGTCTGGGTTCGCGGGCGTTTGGCGCCGCGGCCGCTGCCCGGGGACTAGCCGGCCGGGCCTCCGTGGCGATGGCGCGGCAACCGAAGTCGCCGCGCCATCCGATTGCTTCCGACCGCCTTAACGACGCCCGCGGGACCGCAGGGCCGCCGGACGGAAGTCGTTGTCATCCGCCTCGATCGGCTGGTAGACCACGTCATAGTCGTTGGTCAGCCGCATGGCGATATACCGTTTGGCGTCCAGGTCATGATGCACTTCAACCCCGGCCGTGAGCATTGGCAGGTCGTAGAAGTTGAGCGAGTGCATTTCGGATACCCGCCACAGCTGATCGCGGCTGTCGTACTTGTCGACCACATGCGCGACCCAGCTGTCTTCATCGAGATAGAAGTCGCGACGCTTGTAGATGTGGCTGGTGCCATCCTTGAGCGTCGCCCGCACATGCCAGACACGATGCAACTCGTAGCGGGTGTACTCGGGGTTGATATGCCCCGGCAACAACACGTCCTCGCTGCTGATGTCGTCACTGTTCACGTCGAACGCGTTGTACGGGATGTAGATCGCCTTCTTGCCAATCACTTCCCAGTTGTAGCGATCCGTCGCGCCGTTGAACATGCCGAAGTCATCGTTGGTGCGCAGGCTGTCGGAGGCGGTGCCCGGATTGTCGTAGGCGACATTGGGTGCCAGACGGACGCGGCGGGAGCCGGGGTTGTAGATCCAGGCCTTGCGCGGCTGGCGGACCTGATCGGCGTACTCGTGCACCAGCAGAATCGACCCGGCCAGACGCGGCGGGGCGGTGATCGCCTGCAGGAAGTAGAGCAACAGATTTTCCTGGCGTGCGCCGGGTTCCTTGCGCTGGTTGCCGTAGATGAAGTCGTACTCGTAGTCGAACTCGACGAGGTTGTAGTCGCCGTTGGATGTCACGGGCGCCTGCGCCCAGCTGGTGCCCCAGGTATCGCCCTTGTAGGCGGTCAGGTGGTTCCAGATGACTTCGGTACCGTTCTGAGGAATCGGAAAGGCGATGCCGGAGGTCGAGCCGGTGAAGCCGTTGCCGCCCTGAACCAGCGTGACCTTGGTGGCATTGTCGCGGGTCGCGTCGTAGATCCCCTGGGGGAATGAGGCGGAGCGCCGCGTCGGATAGACCTTCATCTTCCAGGTCGGGTACTGCTTGAGCAACGCCATCTGCCCCGGCGTCAGGTGCTCCGCGTACTCATCGGCATTGCTGCCGGTGATTTCGAAGAGAACCGAATCCTTCGAATAGGGGTTGGGGTAGTGCCCGGTCGGCTTGAAGTCCGGGTGGACTTCGGTGAGCCCGCCCGTCCAGGCGGGAATACCGAGTGCCGGATCGCCGGCTTTTTCGGCGCCCAGCGGCGTGAGGTCCTGGCCCAGGCGCGCGGCCTCGGACTCGGAGACGGCGGCGGACGTCAGCAGGGGCATCGTGGTCGCCACGGCGGCGGTTGCCGCGACGGCGGTGCCCAGCAGACGGTTGAAACGTGAATGCATGGTGCTCTCCAGAATAGGGTTGGCTTGCGGCGTCGGTTCGGGGGTCAGAATGCGTAGCTGACCGATACGCCGAGAAAATCGCGATCCGCCGAGTCGTTGGCGCGCGTGGCGAAGGAGGCCGACTGGCTGGGATCGCCGGTGGCGGTCGTGCCGATCGGGGTCATGTCGCCCGGTGCGTACGGGTCGGTGCCGGCGTAGACCTCGCCACCGGTGAACACCGTGTAGGCGATATCGGCCTGCCAGCGCTGGAGGTAGCTGAACTGCACGCCGGCGCTGATGACCTGATTGTCTTCGGTGAACGTCGAGCTCACGCCGTTGACGTCATGGAAGAACACCAGGCGCGGCGAGATGTTGACCGAGGCGAACACGTTGGAATAGTCGAGGCGGGTGACCAGGCGATAGCCCCAGGAGGACTTGGTCTGGAAACCTCCGCCGAGGTCTTC
Organism: uncultured Salinisphaerales bacterium; assembly: GCA_937896565.1. GTDB lineage: Bacteria > Pseudomonadota > Gammaproteobacteria > Nevskiales > OUC007 > Abyssibacter. The sequence continues at coordinate 7,148 of CALBOV010000206.1, read as the reverse complement.
CTGACACGACCCGTTCGCGACCGCGATGACCAGCACCGGATTGTTGCGACAGGTGGGAAGCGCCGCGCCGGCACCCGAGTAGGGTTTGTCTTCCAGATCCTGCCGCGTGTAGCCGATCTCGCCGAGCACGATCCACTGACCGGCGCCGAAGCTCGGTCCGAAGGCCTTGGTGATGGTGGTCTGGATCTGCCAGGTTTCGATCTCGTCGTAGCCGGAGACGACCTCGCCGGCGGCATAGGTGCCCAGGTACATCCCGTCCACGAGGGCCGCGGGCACGACGTCGCCGCCGGACAGCTGCACCGGTGCGTTCGGACGGTAGCTGACCTCACCCTGGACGGCGGTGCCCCAGGGGCCGTTGGTGTTCATGCTCAGACCCCAGAGCGAGATGTCCTCGTCGTACTCGACGAAGTAGCTCGCACGGCAGGTTGACGGGTCGGTGACCGCGTCGTCCATGCACAGCGGAGGCGGGTTCGGGTTCAGGCCGCCTTCGGCCGTATTGCCGATGTTCGAGGCCTGTCCGCGAACCGCCGAGATGTTGGGGGTGCGCGAGTGGTAGTTCACGTAGTAGAGCCCGAACTCGGTGGAGTTCAGGGATTCCGCGAAATAGCGGAATGCCACGCCCGCCTGCGAGGTCTCGTCCTCCGGTGCGACGTTCGCGGTCCGCGGGATCCACGCGTGCGCATCGCCGCCCACGCCCAGGGGACGCGTGTTGTCATCGAGTCGACGGCCGTAGCTCAGGAAGATCTTGTCGCCGTCATCCGATGCGGCGTCGTTGGTCGAGAAGAAGCTGCCGCGCGGGTCGATCTCGACCTGTTCCCAGTCGAACTGCCAGACGGCTTCCATGCTGAGGTTGTCCGTGATCGAGGTCTGGACGAACAGCATCGGAATCGGCGTCAGGGCCTCCTTGATCTCGGAGCCGGGCAGGCGGATCTTGGAGACGTCGATCGGGTTGAGAATGTTGATGCCGTTGCGGATGAACGTGCTCTCGCCCCAGCTCACCACCTGGTTGCCCAGGTTCATGCTGATGTACTGATCCCCCAGCGAGAAGCTGCCGTAGAGGAAGGCGTCGAGCAGGTCCACGCTGTTGTCCAGCCGTTCGTGGCCACGTTCGCCCAGTTCGGCTTCTCCGCGGGCGCGGGATTCATTCGCGGCCAGCCGTTCGTCCAGCTCACCGGCGTCCGAAGCCTCCGGGTTATAGAAGGCGCTGGCGCGGGTGAAGATGCCCCAGTTGCGGTTGAAGGCCAGATCCAGATCGACGGTGACCTTGGCCGCGGCGGACACCACATCGCCCTTCTCGTAGCCGTAGGTGCCGTCGTCGCCGTTCGCGGATCGCGACGTGCCGCCGTTGGAGATGCCGATCAGCGACTCGTCCGGGTCCTGCATGCGGAAGGACACACCGGCGGACAGCGTGGTGTCGATCCGCGCTTCCATGCCGCCGATATCCAGCGTCGCCGCGGATGCATGGAATGGGACGGTAGCCGCTCCCAGGACTGCAAGCCGCAGCAGGTTGCATGAATACATCTTCATCTGAGTGTCTCCCTGATGGGTTATTGATCCGGTTTGCACCAGATCTGTTGCACGCGTGTCAGTCCGAAGCCCCGGCCTGAAGGGGCAGGTCCGGCTGAGCACTTGTGGATTGACCGGCCACGAACGGCTGCCGATTCAATTTATGTACGTTTGGGTACGTTATACGAGCCGTTGTAGCGACGTCGTCGTAAAGGGGATGTGAACAGCGTCGCCTGCTCGTGCGTGGAGCACGGGTTGCGCAGGCCGTGAGGCACGGTCCGTCGGCGCCGGTGCTGGGGCGCAATGTCATCGTCAGCGTGCATCGTCTCCTCCAATGCCCTGAGTTGTTGTCAGCCCGAGCGGCGCCGGGACGATCCGCTTCTGTGAGGGATTCGATCCGCGTGCGGCGGCACGGTGCCGCTAAGCCAATGATGTACCAACAAGTTCATAATGGGAACACCTTGCGTCGATGAAACGCGGCATTCCCCGCGCTGCGGACGCCATTCGAGCGGATTGCGGATTCGCCGTGGTGTTGTCACGGCCTGTCCGTGACGCCAGCGTGATCCGCGCAGGTTGCGCGGCACTTCCAACGGCTGGCGATGCCGCCGCGCCGGCCGGACACGCGAGTCGCGGTCCGCGGCAACAGCAGGCGGGAGTGGTGCCCCTGGTTACAGCCAGCCGCGTTCCTTGGCTGCGACGCCAGCCTGGAAGCGGTTGTGCACGCCCAATTGTTCGTAGAGCGCGGCAATGCGGCGCCGCACGGTTCTGACGGTCACGTCCAGTTCCAGCGCGATGGCCTCGTCCTTGAGGCCGGCCGCGAGCAGGGCGAGCAATTGCCGCGGGATGTCCTCTTCGTCCGGTGTCGGAATGTCGCTGGTGATTGGGCGCCCGCGGCTCCAAAGCAACTCGTAAAGCGCGATCAGCGAGTCCAGCAGGGCTGACGGGTGAACCACGATGACCGCCGGTTCATGCTCTTCGCCCGAGGTCAGGAGTACAAGCAACGCCTCGTCGTCATCGATCAGCACCAGCTTGATCGGGACATCCGGTAGCACGCGAGCGTCCTCGCCCGCGCGGATGGCGAGGAACGCCCGGTCCACGTGGTGGGGCGTATCGAAGATGGACTGGTCGTAGAGCGTGCGGTACGTGAGCCCTTCCTTCATCAGCTCCAGTTGCAGGTTCATTTTCTCGACGTTGGCGCCACCGTAGTAGGGCGGCCGATCGGTCATGCGGATCATGCCGCGCGCGCGGCGCTGGCCCTGCTCCCAGCGGTTGTCGATGGCCTCGGCGCCGGTCACCACCTCGATGATGGAGCTGGTGTCCTGCCATTGGCGGATGGTTCTCAGCTTCTCGCTGAGCCGGGCGGATTCGATGCGGACCTGATCCAGTGCCTGATGCTCACGCTTGATGAGCATGGCGATGGCGCCTTCCGGGTCGGCAACGGTGAACGGGCCGTCCAGCGACCCGGCGAGCACCAGGCCGGCATTGATCAGGGCGTTGATCTCGGCCTGTGCGTCCTCACGCGTCAGGCCGACGCGTGACATCAGGCCGGAGAGTTCCAGCTGGGGCTCTCCGATCAGCGTGCGATACACGCGTTCCTGGCGGGTGGTCAGACCGATGCGCTCTAGCATGACGATGAATTCCGAATCCTGTCCTGATACTGACAGTGTCAGTATCGCGGATTGGCGGAATGCCGTCCGTGGGCGGGGTCGAACAGACGGTGCGACCGGTTTCGGCCGCTCAGTTCAGGTGCGTGTCGAGGAAGGTCGTGACGCGCGGATCGTCGAGCAGATCCCAGTGATTCATCCGGGCGAAGACGCGTGTGCCGGATTCGGACCAGGCCATCGCGGGGCGGCCATCGCGTGTCTGTCCCAGGGCGCTGCGAACGGGGACCAGCCCGTCGCCCAGCAGGTGCGTGCGTCGGGCGCCCAGCGTACCGGCGGCCGCAACGGCCTCGATGTGCGCCGGCAGCGGGTGCAGGTTCGGGCGATGGTCGCTGCGCTCGAAGCGATCGCGACCCTGCCAGTCCTCGTCCAGCGTGCTGCCGTGGCGAAGATCGGTGATGCCGGCGCTGCGCAGCCAGCCGAGGCGGGCGATTGGCGCGGTGTAGGGGCTCAGCGCGCCGAGCACGTCGATCCAGTTGCCGCCGCGCTCCAGCGGTGCGCCGAGATGCGGAGTACCGAGAAACGCGATCGATCGGACCCGCTCGGGCCAATCGTGGCCGAGGGTTTCGGCCTGCGCCAGCGCGCTGCGCGTAACCAGCCCGCCCATGCTGTGAGCCAGGATGCGCACTGAGCGCACCCGAGTCGGCCAGGCCGCGATCAACGCTTCCAGCTGCGTGGACAGCTCGCGGCCGTTGACCGAGATGTGGCGACCCGTGTTGTAGAGCAGATGCACCGCATCGGCGCCGAACCGCTCGGCCTGGTGCACGCCGTGATTGTGGCCGTTGCGCGTCCATTGCCGGTCGTTCATGCACAGCCCGTGGACGGTGATGATCAACTGCCGTGACGGCCGCGGCACCGCGCGCTTGAGCGCGTCGCGGTCCATGGGCAAGGTGCCGCCGTGCCGACGCCACTGCATCGGGATGGCCAGCGGATTGTCGGTGTCGAGCAGGTAGTCGCCGACCACGCCGTTGAGCGCCGAGATCACCGCTTCCCGCCCCGGTCCCGGCGGCGCCAGTTCGTCCAGCGAATCCGCGAGACGGCCGAGGACGATGTCCACGGATTCACGCGTGAGCCCGTTGATGCCGCGAATCGTGGCGTGCACGAAGCCGGCGATCCCCGGTGCGCCTCCGGTCGGCGCCTGGCCGATCGGCGGCGAGACCGCGGCGATGTTGCGGTACATGTCCTCGACGATGCCCGTCACGCCGTCGACCGCGTCGAAGGCGAGTCGAGCGGCGCCGCGAAGTGTCTGGCCGGTTTTCATGTGTTCATGACCTCAGTGATCGGTCTTCCACTGCGGAACGCCCAGCAGGATCAGGCGCAGATGCTGTTCCGCTCGCTTCATCAGCGCCGCCTCGCCTTCCCGATCGTGCGTGTCGACATCGAGGATGTCGATGGCATTGGCGACCATGGCATTGAGCAGCAGCGACGCGATCATGTGCAGATCCGCGGTGTTCCATTCCTTCAGATACGGCAGCCGGGCCAGATCCACCGCCAGTTCGGTCTGCACCAGACGCAGCTCCCGACGGATGGCGTTGCGGACCACCGCGCTGCCGCCGAAGCGTTCGCTGGCGATGAAGGCGAACCCGGCACGGTTCGCGCGGATATGGCGTACCAGTGATTTCACCACGCTGGTCACCAGACGGTCGGTGCTGCGGGTGTCCTCGCGCACGTCCTCGAGAATCTTGCGCAGGGCGCGGAACGCCTCGTCGACCAGTGCCAGGCCCAGGGCATCCATGTCCGGGAAATGCCGATAGAACCCTGTGGGCACGATGCCGACTTCGCGCGTCAATTCGCGCAGCGACAGGCCGTCGAAGCTCTTGTCCCCGTCGAGCATGGCCAGCGCCTTGTCGATCAGGATCTGGCGCGTGTCGCCCCGGCGGGCGATGCGTCGCGACTTGCTGCTGCGAGTACTCATGATGACAAGTGTACTCGAAACTTAAAATTGCGGTGTCTGGCCAGAATGTTGGCAGGCCATGGAAAATATATCTCTATGTTTTTAATCATGAATATCTGAGTATTGTGAACGAGTGTTGACATCAATCCTGAGTTGAGAAAGTATGTATACGACTGTTCACTTAGATAGTTCGTCAGGAGACGCTCGCATGACGCGCAAAACCGTCCGGACATCGATCAATTCGCCCGCCTCGCTGAGCCAGCGCGTGTTGGCCGCCCTGAGCTTTCCGCATCCGGTGGCCGCCTACGCCGAGGCGCTGAGCCCGCGGCTGCGGCGTCGTACCTCCAGTGGTCACGTGCCTGCGACCGTGGTGGCCGTGCAACGTCCGACCGCGGACAGCGTCACGCTGACGATTCGTCCGCTGGGACGGCTGGACGGCTTCCGCGCCGGGCAGTTTGTCCAATTGGCGGTCGAGGTCGACGGTGTGCGCCGTGTGCGCTGCTTCTCGCCCGCGCAGTCCGAGCATGTCGAGGATGGTCTGATCGAGTTGACCGTCAAGGCCAATGCCGACGGCGTCGTCTCCCGATATCTCTACGCGCATGCGGAGCCAGGAATGGCGCTGGCGCTGTCCGGAGCGCAGGGCGAGTTTCACTTGCCGGAGGCCCGGCCCGACCGCATCGTGCTGATCAGTGGTGGCAGCGGCATCACGCCCGTGTTGGCGATGCTGCGGACCCTGGTCGATGAGGCCCACATCGGACGTGTGACCTTCCTGCACTACGCTCGCCGGCCCGCCGAACAGGTTGCGGCCGAGGAGCTCCGGGCCATCGCCGATGCGCATTCGAATATCGATGTGCTGACCGTTTACACGGGCAGCGATGCCCGGGGGCTGGGCGAGGCCGATGGCCATTGCACGCCGACGCAGCTGGATGCGCTGATCCCTGATCTGGCGGAGGCTCAGGCCTGGCTTTGCGGTCCCGCCGCGTTGATGCAGGCGGTCGAATCGATTTACGCCGAGCGTGGCTGGTCGCGACGGTTGCACCAGGAACGCTTTGGTGTGGCGGCCGGCGCGGTCGACGAGGCGGCGGGCGGCGACGTGCGTTTCGCCCGCAGCGAGCGCTTCGTCGCCAACAACGGCGCCAACCTGCTGGAGCAGGCCGAAGCCGCCGGGTTGCGCCCCAAACACGGCTGCCGCATGGGCATTTGCAGTACTTGCACCTGCCGCAAGACGGCTGGCGTCGTCCGCAATCTGCAGACGGGCGAGCTGTCCTCCGAAGCCGACGAGCCGATCCGCATCTGCGTGTCGCAGCCGGTCGGCTCGGTCACCGTCGATCTCTGATCGAAACCTTTTTTCACTCCCACGTTTGCGTCTCAAGGAGGCACGACATGGCTGAATCAACCGCTTCTTACGCGCCCGAGCTCACGCCGGAGCAACTCGACGCCTTCGGCCGCGAGCTGGATGCGATCCGCGATCGCGTGCTTGCCGATCTGGGCGAGCGCGATGCCCGCTACATCCGCGACATGATCAAGACCCAGCGCCGGCTGGAAATCGGCGGGCGCGGCCTGCTGTTCCTCAGCTTCTTTCCGCCCGCCTGGGTCGCCGGCACCGTGGCGCTGTCGATCTCCAAGATTCTCGACAACATGGAGATTGGCCACAACGTCATGCACGGTCAGTACGACTGGATGAACGATCCGGAACTGAGCGGCGAAACCTTCGAGTGGGATACCGCTTGTCCGGCGGACCAGTGGCGACATTCGCACAATTACATGCACCACACCTTCACCAACGTGCAGGGCGTGGACCGGGACATCGGCTACGGCGTGCTGCGGATGTCCGAGGACAAGGCCTGGCATCCGTACTACCTGCTCAATCCGTTGTGGGCATTCCTGCTCGCGGTGTTCTTCCAGTACGGGGTGGCGCTGCATGACCTTGAGGTGGAGCGTCTGCGCAAGGGCAAGCGTGATCTGGGCGAGGTGAAGCGGGTCGCCAGGGGCATCTGGCGCAAGACCAGCCGGCAGACGCTGAAGGATTACGTCCTGTTTCCGCTGCTGGCCGGCCCGATGGCGCCGCTGGTGTTCGCTGGCAATCT
>CALBOV010000205.1 GCA_937896565.1 uncultured Salinisphaerales bacterium | reverse complement strand
CCAGTACTACACCGCCAAGGTCGCCGAGTGCTACGACAAGATCGAGCGCGGCGAGTCGGTGCCCGACACGCTGATGGCCGCGTTCATTCGCGCCGAGGACGAGGGTCAGCAGCTGACCAAGGAAGAGGTCGTCCTGTTCTGCATCACGTTGGTGGTCGCAGGCGCCGAGACCACCACCTACTTCCTGGGCAACCTGGTCGCCACGCTGGTCGAGCAGCCCGAGCTGTTCGACCTGCTGAAGAATGATCGCAAGCAGCTGCGTCCCTTCATGGAGGAAAGCCTGCGCCGCGACGGCCCGCCCCAGCGTTTGTTTCGCGTCGCGACCCGTGATTGCGAGCATGGCGGCGTGCAGATCAAGGAGGGGCAGTGGATCGCCTTCTTCATGGCGGCTGCCAACCGCGACCCCAGCGTGTTCCCGGATCCGGACAAGTTTGTGCTGGGCCGCCCCAACATCGGCAAGCACGTCACCTTCGGGCACGGCATCCACCACTGCCTCGGCTCGGTCGTGGCGCGGATGGAAGCCGAGAAGATGCTCGACGTCATCCTCGACAGCTGCAGCGGCATCGAGGCCGGCTCCAAGCCGATGAAGCGCCAGACCGGGGGGCTCCTGACCTACGGGCTGCAGTCGCTGCCGGTGGTGCTCAAGTCCTGAGCGCGGCCGCGCCCGACCCGCAGGAGCACAAGCCGATGATGCAGACAGACTCCTTCCGTCTGACGGTGGATGACGCCGTCGCGGAACTGGTGCTGACCCGTGGCGAGCAGCTCAACACCTTACGCGATGCGTTCTGGGGTGAGCTGTCCGATGCGCTGGAACAGCTTGATGCCACGCCCAGCGTGCGTGCGCTGGTGATCAAGGCCGAGGGGCCGCATTTCTGTGCGGGCATGGACCTGGATTTCTTCCGCGCCGTTCGCGAGAAGGAGCAGGCCGAGGCCGGTCGCTACCGTGAATGGCTGCGGCGCAAGATTCGCTATCTGCAAAAGCCGATGGACCAGCTGGAGGCGCTGCGCTTTCCGGTGATCGCCGCGACCCAGGGTGCCTGTATCGGCGCCGGGCTGGATCTGGTCTGCGCCGCCGACCTGCGACTTTGCGCGGCGGACGGTTTCTACGGCATTCATGAGATCAACGTCGGCATCACCGCCGATCTCGGCGTGCTGCAGCGCATGCCGACGCTGATCTCGCCCGCGGTGGTCGATGAGTTGGCGTTGACGGGCCGGCGTCTGCCCGCCGAGGAGGCGAAGGCAACAGGCTTCATCAGCCGGGTCGAGCCGACCATCGAGGCGCTGCACGCGGCGGCGGACGACATGGCCCGCCGGATCGCCGGACTGTCGCCGCTGGCCGTCGCCGGCACCAAGACCGCGCTGCGGCGCAATCGCCGCGCCCAGGTCAGCGATGGGCTGGATTACATGACGGTGTGGAACGCGGCGATGTTCGTCACCGACGACGTGCCGGAGGCCATCGCCGCCCAGCAGGGCAAGCGGGCCACGCGGTTCGAGGACCTGCTCGCATGAGTTCGGCCCAGCCGGTGGTGATCATCGGTGGCGGGCAGGCCGCGGCTCAGCTCGTCGGCAGCCTGCGCTCGCAGGGCTACACTGGTCGAATCACCCTGATCTGCGGCGAGAACACGCTGCCGTATCACCGGCCGCCATTGTCGAAGAAATACCTGCTGGGCCAGCTGCCGGTGGAAAAGCTGCTGATCCGCAAGCCCGAGTACTACCAGCGCCTGGATGTCCGGGTGATGCTCGGATGCCCGGTGAGCGCGATCGATCGGGCCGCGCGCAGCGTGGCGCTGGATGACGGCACGCAGGTGGATTATGGCCGCCTGGTCATCGCGACCGGAGGAAGGGCCCGCGGCCTGAGTCTGGTCCCGGAGCACATGACCGGCGTGCACCACCTCCGCTCGAAGGCCGACGCCGAGGCGCTGCGCGCCGACGTGTTTCCCGGCTGCCGGGTGGTGCTGGTCGGTGGCGGTTACGTCGGCCTGGAGGTCGCGGCGTCGCTGCGCATGCTGGGCTGCGAGGTCACGGTGCTGGAAGCACAGGACCGCGTGCTCGGCCGCTCGGCCGCGCCGCCCATCGCCGAACACCTGGTGGCCTGCCACACCCGCACCGGTGGCCGGATTCACTGCGGTCGCGGTGTTCGCGAGATCAGGGGTGGCGCCGCGTTCTCGGCGGTGGTGACCAGCGACGGCGAGGAGATCGCCGCGGACCGGCTGGTGGTCGGCATCGGCATGACGCCGAATTCGGAACTCGCCGAGGCGGCCGGACTGGCCTGCGAGAACGGCATCGTCGTTGATGAGAACTGCCGCACCAGTGATCCGGACATCCATGCCATCGGTGACGTCGCCTGCCGGTCGATCGGCGGCGACTGCCTGCGGCTGGAGTCCGTCGACAACGCCATCCAGACCGGGAACATCGTCGCCGCCGATATCGCTGGCGCCGACCGGCCCGCCGCGACCGCGCCGTGGTTCTGGTCCGACCAGTACGACACCAAGTTGCAGATGGTTGGTCTGGCGCCAGCGAACGCCCAATGGGTCGTCCGTCCGGGCGACGGTGACCGGCTGAGCTGCTTTTATCTTCGGGATGGCCGCGTGGCGGCCGCCCAGTGTCTCAACGCCGGCGGTGACTTCATGGTCGCCAAGCGCCTGGTCGCCGCCGGCCGATCAATTTGCCCTGAACAACTCACCGATTCCGCGATGGCACTGCGGGATCTGTGACGAACAAACCCGGAAACGAAAGACGATGAAGATCAACGTGACGGATCGGGCGGGAAACGCTCTGGTCCTGGATTGCGAAGAAGGCGACCGGCTGATGGACGTGCTGGCCGAGCTGGACCTCGTCGAGGCCACCTGTGGCGGGGAATGCTCCTGCGCCACCTGTCAGGTCTACGTGGACCCGGGCTGGCTGGCCAGATTGCCCGCCCGAGAGGAACTGGAGGTGGAACTGCTGGACGAGTTGCTCAACAGCAACGCGCAAAGCCGTCTCGCCTGCCAGATCAATCTTGAATCGGAGATGGATGGGCTGACGGTCACGATCGCCAGCGCCGAATAGAACAACAACCCCCGGAGGAGACCCGAGAGATGAGCACACCGGAAATTGACACGACCGTTGAGGTCTTCACCCGCTTTGGTAACAAGGATGTGCCGGCGATCGTGGAGCTGCTGGATGACGACGTGGTGATCGAGTTCTACGGTCCGGACGTGATTCCCTATGCCGGCACCTACAACGGCAAGACCGAGGCGGCGAACTTCTTCACCACGGTGTTGAGTTCGGTGGATATCCACCAGTTCGAGCCCGAGCAGTTCCTGAGCGATGGAAAGATGGTCACCGTGACCGGTCAGCTGCATCTGACCGCGCGGTCCACGGGGCGCGACATTCGGTCTGATTTCGCCCACGTCATCACCGTCGAGAACGGCAAGTGGGTTCGCTTCCGCGACTTCATGAACACCGCCGAGGCCGTGGCGGCATTCAGCGACTGAAACAGGCGGCCGCCGGCCGGTTGGCGGAACATTCCGCGAACCGCCGGTGGGCTGCCATGGGGCGGTCACGCCCTAATGGTGTCTTACGGACATAATTATCGATAGACACATTGTCGGTAAGTATGTAATCTGCCAGAGCACGGTCTGCATGACGGTTGGTAAAAAGCCGAACGACCGCGCGGCAAAAAAGAATTAGAACGCGTGTCCGCCCAACGGAACAGGGCTGAGCGCGAGTGATGCGGAGGAGACATGAGAAAGGGATTTTTCACCGCGGCATCCGTTTGCCTCGGCATGATGCTGAGTGCATCGGTGCAGGCGCAAAGCGAGTCGGATGAACTCGATGCCCTGTTCGGTCCGGCGGACAGCGAACCGGAAAGCGCGCGGGAGGCGGAGCAGCAGGACGCTGGCGCCGACTCCACGGCCGCCGAGGACGAGGCGCCTGCCGAAACCGCGGAAGCGGACACCGTTGACACCATTCCCGTCGTCGACCCCGACGCCGAAGACCCGGCTCCGGCAAAACGGCGTCCGAGCAGCCGCATCGTCGAGGAGGTCATCGTCACCGCGCAGAAACGCGAGGAGGACGTGCAGGACGTCCCGATCATGATCAACGCCTTCAGCGGCGAGAAGCTGGATGCGTTCGGCGTGGAATCCACGGCGGATCTGGCGAAGATCACGCCCGGGCTGACCTACACTTACACCTACGGCTACAGCGTCATCTACATCCGCGGTGTGGGTACCGACGCGTTTCTGCCCAACGCCGACCCCAGCGTCGCGACCTACATCGACGGCATCAACATCGGCCCCAGTCAGGGCAAGCAGGACACCCTTGGTCCGGTGGAGCGCGTCGAGGTGCTCAAGGGGCCGCAGGGCACGCTGTTCGGGCGCAACGCCACCGGTGGCGCGATCAACATCGTCACGGCCGACTCGCCCGACGAGTTCGTCGGCACGTTCAAGTCCTCGTTCGGCAACTACGATTCCCGCAAGTATCAGATCTATCTGGGCACTCCGCTGACTCAGTACGCGGGCGCCACGCTGGCACTGTTCCGGGAAAATCAGGAGTTGTTCGGCCGCAACGAGATCTTCGGCGAACCGGGTCCGATGAAGGAGGACTACGTCGAGGGCGGTCGCCTCAAGTTTCAGCTCTATCCGTCCGAGAATCTGTCGCTGACCCTGGTCGGGTCGATCAACGAGCAGTTCAACAGCAACTCGCTGTCACAGGAGAACACGCGCCCGGCACCGATCTTCGCCGGCGGCGTGCCCGCCGACGAGCCGGACCGGGTCTGGCACAACGACTACCAGGGCGGAAACCAGACGACCAACGAGTTGTTCGGCGCGACGCTGGAATGGCTGACCAGCCTCGCGGACATCAAGCTGATCTACTCGGACAACGATGCCTATGTCGACGAGGCGTCGTACGACCTGGATTCCACCGAAACCTCACAGGCGAAGTTCTACAGCAACGACCAGTTCAATCTGCAGAAGACCTATGAGCTCCAGTTCCTGTCCAATGCCACGTCGCCGTTCTCCGAGCACATGCAGTGGGTGGCGGGGCTTTACCGCCTGGAGGGCGAGGGCGGATTCGGCAGCCTGTATCTGAGCCTGAACGCCGCCGGCTTCGGCTCGAACGTGGTGGGCATTCCGCATCTGCTGGGGCGCCTGGACAACCTGCTGGGCACGAACCTGGGCGGAACCGTCAACGAGTTCATCAACGCGACGGGCGACATCGTGCTCGGGAACGGCGGGATCCTGACCACGGAGTCGAACGCCGCGTATTTCCAGACGACCATCTTCGCGGCGGACTGGCTGGATATCACGCTGGGACTGCGCTACCAGGAAGAAACCCGAGGCCTGATCAACAGCTATCTCGATGTCGTGCTGCCCACGGCAGGCGAGCCGCCGAACGAGTATTTCGACTCGCACAGCACCTCGCAGAACGTGCGCCTGTTCAATTTCGAGGTGCCCGATCTCGAGGATGAAACCTGGTCACCGAAACTGGCATTGCAGTTTCGCGTCAGCGACAACTTCCAGATCTTCGCGTCGGCGCAGCAGGCCTACAAGAGCCCGACCTACAACATCGTCAACTTCCTGACCGCGCCGGATGCGGTGGAACGCGAGACGGCGACGGCTTACGAACTGGGTTTCAAGTCGGACCTGTTCAACAACACGCTTCGCCTGAACGCCGCGGTGTTCCATACCCAGATCGACGGCCTGCTGACCGCGATCGTGTCGATCGGCTCGGGCGGCATCGTCACGTTCCGAAACGCCGGTGAGGCGGAGATCACCGGGGCCGAGTTCGATGCCGTGTGGCAGCCGATGCCCGATCTCAATCCGGGTCTGGCCATCGCCGCGGGCGCGACCTACCTGGATGCCAAGTACACGGACTATCCGAACGGGTCCGGTTACGACGACGACACCGGATTGTATTTCGGCGATGACAGTCTGCTTGGTGGCCCGGCCCGGGACTTCACCGGCAACGACATCGTCCGCACGCCGGATCTGACCAGCACGGTGTCCGTCAACCAGTTCATAGGTGGTGTCGCCGGTGGCGACTTCGAGATCGGGGTCGACTACTACTACAACAGCGGTTTCAACACGACGCCCCAGAACTCGCCGTTCTACGAGCAGCCCGCCTACGATCTGTGGAGCGGCCGCCTGTCGTACTTCTATCGCCCCTGGGGGCTGCAGCTGACGGCATTCGTCGAGAACGCCGCCGACCAGGACTACTACCAGTCCATCGTCCAGCAGGACTTCGGCCGCACCGTCACCTTCGCGCCGCCGCGTCTCTATGGCGTCCGCATGAAGTGGGACTTCGCCCGATAATTCGATGCGGTTATTCGAGATGCAGGGCACTCGAAGGGTATCGATCCGGGGGCTTGTCGCCGCGCTGGTCATCGTCGCGGGCACCGGTACGGTGTCCGCGGCGGAGCCCGCCGGTGACGCGTCGCTGGCGTCGGTGCTCGACCGGGTCCGCGGGGTCAACCATGCGTTGCCCGCCGAGCTGAGCGAGCGCGAGTCGCGGTTCGCCGAGAAACGGGACGAGGCGCTGGCGCAACTGAAGCAGGCCCGTGCCCGGATCGAGTCGGAGGAGGCGGAGGGCCGGCGCCTGGAGGGCCGGTTCGACGCCAACGCCACCGAGCTCGACGACAAGGCGTTGCTGCTCAAGGACAAGATCGGTGCGTTGAAGGAACTGTTCGGCGTGTTCCAGCAAAGCGCCTCCGATCTGATCGGTGCATTCAACGGGTCGGCGACCAGCATCCAGTATCCGGGCCGCGATGCCTGGCTGGAGGCCTTTGCCAACAGGATGAAGAGCGCCTCCGAGGTCTCGTCGGTCGACGACATCAAGGCGCTGTGGTTCGAGATGCAGCGGGAGATCACCGCGCGCGGCGACATCGTCACGCTGCGCGCACCGGTCCGCACGCCGGGCGGGGATGTGGTCGAGCGGGAGATCGTCCGCGTCGGTGGGTTCAACCTGATCACCGCCGAACCGGCCCCGGCATATCTGGCCTGGGATGCCGGCACCCAGCAGGTGCTGACGCTGGATCGCCAGCCCGCCGGGCCGTATCTCACACAGATCAATCGCTACCTCGGCGGTTCGGATGGGCTGGGGACGCTTAGCGTTGATCCGACCGGGGGCGTGCTGGTGTCGCTGCTGGCGGAGAAGCCCACGCTGTCCGAGCGGATCGACCAGGGTGCACTGGTCGGTTACATGATCCTGGGGCTGGGCGCGATCGCGCTGGTGCTGGCGGTGTTCAAGCTGCTGCACATTGGCTGGATCAGCCTTTTGATCGCCAGCCAGCGGCGGCGAATGAATACGCCGCGACGCTCCAACGCGCTGGGCCGTCTCGTACTGGTTTATCAGGACAGCCAGCGGGTCGATCCGGAGACCCTGCAACTGCGGTTGCATGATCAGCTTGCCAGGGAATCGGCCCGCATTCGTCGCTTCACGATCTTCCTGGCGATCATCGCCGCGGTGGCCCCGCTGATGGGTCTGCTGGGCACGGTGGTGGGCATGATCAACACCTTCCAGGCGATCACCCT
>CALBOV010000204.1 GCA_937896565.1 uncultured Salinisphaerales bacterium | reverse complement strand
CGGCGTTGTGGCTGCGTGACATGCCGCTGTCGCTGTCGGCCGGCGTCGGGTTCATCGCACTGTCTGGCATCGCGGTGCTCAACGGCGTGGTCATGCTCTCGTTCATCCGCGACCGTCTGGCTCATGGTGCCGAGCTGGAGGCGGCGATCATCGAGGGCGCGCTGGTGCGGCTCCGCCCGGTGTTGATGACCGCGCTGGTGGCCTCGCTGGGATTCGTGCCCATGGCCTTCAACGTCGGCACCGGATCGGAAGTTCAGCGACCGCTTGCCACGGTGGTCATCGGCGGCATTGTTTCGTCGACCCTGCTGACGCTGGTCGTGCTGCCGGCGCTGTACCGGATGTTCGGGCGCCCGCCCCAGCCGGCGCAGTGAGTCAGACCCAAGCACCAGTCCGCGAGCCCGTCGGCTGACTGACGGGTTCGCGGCCGGGCTTAGCGCTCGACGAAGGCCGAGAAGAACGCCTGCGCGAAGTCCGAGCGTTCGACGGCTGCCTCATCCAGCGGGTTGTCCCACCAGATGCCCTCGCTGTTCGCCAGCAGGATCAGCGTGAGGTTGCGTTCGGGAATCTTCAGGTACAGCGCGGAGTAGGCGTCTTCCCACCAACCGGAGTGCCAGACGAGCTTGAGCCCGTTGTACTCCTGGATGAACCAGCCCAGGCCGTAGTCCGCGGTGCCGCCGTCGACCAACGGCATCGGCGTCATCATCTCGGTGCGGGATTCCGCCGAGATCAGCGCGCCGGAGTCCAGCGCGATATCGAAGGTCGCCAGATCCAGCACCGTGGACACCACGCCACCGGCCGCGCCGTCACCCTGCGGCTTGCGCGGCCCGCCACGAATCGCCTGGCCGGTGTCGTCGATACGGTAGGGCGGAGCCAGGCGCTGCGCCAGCGCATCCGGCAGCGGCAGGTCGCGGTACTTGCGGGCCGAATCGTTCATGCCAGCCGGCTCGAATACATACCGCTCGACCAGCGACGAGAACTGCGTATCCACCGCCGCCATGATCGGGCGCGAGCCCCAGGAGTAGACCACCGGGTTGTACGAGAACTTGGTGCCCGGCACGCCCGTCGCCGTATGCGACAGCAAGTGCCGCAAGGTGTGGCTCGTCAGATCGCAGCGCAGTCCCTTGGCGAAAATGATCGGCTGCCGGCTGAAGGCTTCGCAGAAACCTGCCCACTCGCTGTACTCGGCAATCGGCCGGTCCAGATCCAGCTTGCCCAATTCCACCAGCCGCAGCGCCACCACGGCGGACAGCGGCTTCGCGACCGAGGCGATGTCGTAGGGCGTCTGCACCGTTGCGGGGATTTCGTTTTCGATGTCCGCGTAGCCCAGGCCCGCCGCGAGGACGATGGACTGGTTTTCCACCACCGCGACTGACAAGCCCGGGATGTGCGCCTTGGTGCGGAGCGCATCGACCTGCTGGAGGAAGGCGGCGACGTCGTGGGGTTCAGGGGAAGGGCCTTGTTGGCCCCAGGCGCAGGAACAGGCAACGAGCAGCAGCGGGAGGATGACGAGCTTTTTCATGAGGAATCAGACGGTGGGGCGCCCAGAAAGAACCTCGCATCCATGTGCGCCATGAACACGCCGATGTGGCACTACACCCACTATCCCCACTTGAGCTTCAACTGTCGGTTCGACGCCGCGCAATCACGCAGGTACAGGTTGATAAGGCTTTGATATGGAAGCCCTTTCTCCTCCGCCATGTTCTTGAAGTACGCAATCGTGTCCTCATCCAGGCGAATGGTGACCTGCTTCTTCATACGCTTGGCGTAGGGGTTTTTTGCGGACTGGGAAAAATCGTAGTTCTCACGCATGCCTGAACCTCTCGTACTGTTTTTGCTCGTGACGGCTTGCCTTTCGGGCGGAAATGATTCGGATCGTATCGCCCTGCCTGTAACAGTGGGCGACGACGAGAAGACGTAGACGGGCACTCATTCCAAGGAGGATAAATCGCTCTTCCTCGTCCGAATGATCCGGATCGGCGATCAACCGGCCTGCTTCATCCGCGAACGCCGACCTCGCCTCATCAAACGTGACACCGTGCTTCTTGGCGTTCGAAGCCGCTTTCGTCCGATCCCATTCGAACTTGAGCCCATCCATGAACTACAGTGTAACTACATTGCGTTAACGTTCAAGCGGCGGCGCCGGAACGCCGTAGCCGTGGTAGAGAACCAGGGCTGCGCCAGCGGGTAGGGCTTCACTCGATCCATCGGAGCTGCACAACCTTGATGGGCTTTCCGGATACGAGAGAAATTCGGGAGAAGAATTCGCGCTGAACGTCCCTTAGTTTGTCAGTTGGCCCTTTGACCTCGCAGAAGAACCAATCGGAGTAGTCTGGTTTGAAGCAGAGCAAATCAGGGCATTGTGCTTTCCGTTGGTCATACGGTGAGAGCACAACATCAAGTACATCGGAGGGCAGAAGCTCGCGAAGAATCCTCTGCTTCCGCTTTTGCACTTTAAACTCGTAACTCTCGACGAGGCTAAGATAGCCGAGGCTTTCATATATGGTGAGAGCAGAGAGCCATTCGAAGAAATGCAAGCCGAGCTTCGACTGCGTGCGCGCAACCCTGATGTCATCGTCGTCAAAGAGTTCTGGATATCTGCCGAACCATTGCTCAGCCAGAGCCCCTGACTTAAACCGCTCGTATTGCTCCCTTGACGTGGAAAGCTGATAAAGCGTTTCAAACATCGGTGCATTCAAAACCGATAGCTTGAATTGGGCGCCGCCCTCATTCGATCGCCTTTTTGAGGGTCTGGATCAGGTTCTGGTTGACTGCCTCCGTAGCCATTTCTGGAGCAACAGAACTTGTATAGAGCACCGATGAACCATCCTCGTTTGTAAACTTGCCGTCGCCGTTCAAATCCATTCTTACTTGAAAAATGAACTCTTCTGTCGGAGCACTCCACATGCTAGAGAGTACCGTTGCGTTGTTTGGCGTTACCGGCAGCAACGATGTCGCATGTAGATCGGAGATGTACGCGACCGAACTATCGTCACGACTGATAATTCCGTCTCCGTTGCTGTCAGCGCTTCGAATGTTCCACAGCACATAGTTGCAGGGACTTGGTCCATCACCCTCCGCACAATCGGGAGAGGGGATAGCAATGGACTCGATCTGTCCCGGGCTGGTCAAAAGCAGCCGCTGATCGTTTGCCTCCACATCTCTGACAACAACATTGAACACCTTCGTGTTCAGTCGATAATTTCCGCCGCATGGGCTTCCACCAAAATAATTGCGGCTGTACATCGAACCCGTCTCGGCCATTCGAACGATAGGGTTGTTCGATTCCTCGGCTGCATCTACTACTGCAACAGGAAGATACTGAATCTTCGACCCATCCGAAAACTGTGGGGGGCAAAAGACTAGATTCTGTGGGGGTATAGGTGATTTTTCACGATCCACAACCAATCCAGCAGGTTTCGCTGATCGAAACGGCCCCGAAACCACCAGCAGAATAACGAGCAATACCGCGAGTCCGGACAAGGTTCCGACTACTGCCACTACGTACTGGTTGTATCGTGCGAGACTCATAAAATTCCCTCTTTAGGCATCCCGCGCTTCAGTTCACCCGCGGCCGAGCCGAAGGCGAAGATGTCGGAGTGCAACCGCTTGTTGGACGGAATCACGCAATCACCATCTGGAAGCTGCCTGGAACAGAAGCCACCTCCTTCACTGGCAGGCTTGAGTTGATGCTGGTTGCCCACTGACGGATGGTGACTTCATGCTCGGATTGTGTTCGCTCGCCGATCAAGACTGACTTGATTAGATGAACCGGAAAGGTCTTTACACCCAGGCCTGATTCGGTATCCACGACGCGCCACTCGGATTCGCGCTCCCACTGCTTAGATTTCCAAAGCATTACCCTGAACCGCCCCGGGAATCCCGGAGGCTCATAGGTTTGAGTCAGGCGGCCATCGCCTGACCCTCAATCTGTGAATAGTAAGCCGCTTCGCGCTCGATCG
>CALBOV010000203.1 GCA_937896565.1 uncultured Salinisphaerales bacterium | reverse complement strand
GCCGGCGGTCTCGACGCCCGGTTGCAACTGCCGCGCTGTGCGACGGAACCACAGGGCATGCGAATGATCGGCAATCCGGCCAGCGGTGCAGCGACGGTGGAAGTCCGCTGTCTGTCCACACCCGGCTGGAAGCTGTTCGTGCCGGTACGCACGCAGCAGCGCAGCTACGTGGTGGTCGCCCGGTCGCCGATCGCGGCGGGCACGGTGATTGCAGCGGATCAGCTGGAACGCGTGGAACAGGCGGTACGCGGCGCGACCCGCGGCTACATGACGGACATTCCGTCGGTGGCGGGTCGGGTGGCGCGACGGCATATCGCCGCCGGCACGGTGATCCGGCCGCAGTGGTTCGAGGCGGCGAACGTGATCGACCGCGGTCAGACGGTGACGCTGGTCGCGCGAACCGGCGGCGTGGAGATTCGCAGCCGCGGCGAGGCGTTGCAGGCCGCCAGTCCGGCGGGGCTGCTGAAGGTCCGCAACCTGTCATCGGGCCGGATCATTGAGGGCCGGGCGCAGGATGACGGCACCGTGCTGGTCAATTAACGTTATTAAATTAATGAGTTACGACACATGACCGTTCGTCGGCGTCAAAAAACAATCGCTAAAGGATTCGTGAACGACGTCGATAACGTCAGTCATTCGACACAGAACGCAGGAGAACCATCGTGACCGGGAAGATCGATTCGTCCGTCGTAACCCAGATGACGACAGGCACACAGGGTGTGCAGGCCGGCAAGTCAGGGGCGGCAGGACACGCCAAGATCGGCGCGGTTCGCGAAGCCGACTCTGTCACCCTCAGTGGTCAGGGCGCGAACCTCAATGAACTCGTCAACGTGGCGCAGCAGACGCCGGACGTTGATGTACAGAAGGTGGCTGCGATTCGCGAAGCCATCGCCTCCGGCAGCTACCAGGTCAACGCCGAATCCATCGCCACCAAGATGGCGCACATGGAATGGCAGTTGGGCGGCCAGTGAACCCGCAGTCGTCTACGCTGATGCGGCTGGAAAGCGAGCTGGGCTCGCAGATTCAGGCGCTGGAGGCCGCCGCGCTGGGCCGCGACCCGGATGCGCTGCTCGCGGTGGCCAGCGAACTGGAAGCCGCGGTCACATCGATGCACGCGTCGGGTTTCGCCGAGCTGAACATCGACGATCCGGCGGACCGCTCCCGCATCGCGCAGACGCTGGAACAGTTGCAGGCGGACATGCGCAAGGCCTTCGCCGTGGTCGCGCAGCGTCGGGATCAGACCGGCGCCGCGCTGCAGGCGCTGGGCGCGACCTCACCCGGCGACGGTTACGGCGCGGGCGGATACGCTCGCGGCCGCGTGCTCGGGCAGGCCTGAGACGACGATGTCCACGGCGGGACCTCAACAGTGGCAACTCGTCGACTCGCGCGATGAGATCGTCACCCTGCTCACGCGCCTGGCGGAATCACGCCAGCCGGTCACGCTGACGCGGGCGGCCAATGCCTGCCTCAGCCTGCTGCTGCGGCTGGACACCCGAAACGACCGCCTGAATTTCGACGCGCCCCCCGGCGGCTTCGGTGCCCTGCGCAAGCATGCCGTGCTCCAGGCCCAGGCTCGGGTGCAGGGATACGGCCTGCGCTTTACCACCACCGTCGACGCGCTGGAACAGGACGGCACGCTGACAACGTGGATGCCCGGCAGCGTGGAACATTCTCAGCGTCGCCGCGCGCATCGCGTCAGCATTCCCCGTTCCATGCAGATTCGGGCCACCTTGTTTCCGCTGGGCGGTTCGCCGATCCGCGTCCGCGTGACCGACCTGTCTACCCAGGGTTTCGGCGCGACGTTGCGTTCGGAGTCCGCACGCGACCTGCATCCCGGCCGCGTCCTGGACGGTGCGTTCGGGCTCAAGGATTCGGCGTTCTACGCACCGATCACCGTGCGGGGCGTCCGTCAGCACGACGGCAGCTTCACCATCGGCGGCGAGTTCACCTCGCTGAGCAGCGGCGACCGGCGGGCCATCGAACGAGAGGTGGTCGAGTTGGAACGCTACTGGCGCCCCGGGGCGCAGCGACGCGTCTCCCCGCTCCGCGCCTGAAACACCGCACCGACCGCTGGTCACCGACCAGCGGCGTTCAAGACCGGCACAAATCGGCCGATTCACTCCGTATCAGTGACGGATCGTCCAGATCCCAGCGGAGTTTCCTATGGCGACTGTGTTCTCCATGACCGGTTCCACACTCAAGACATCGGCAGCCGACAAGGACAGCGTCAAGACCGTGACGAGTATCGAACGGGCGCCGAGTTTCAGCCCTCCCATCCTCAGCAGCGAGCGCTTTCACCACACACTCACCTACGAATCTCCCGAAGCCTGGCTGGACGCGGCCGTGGATGCGTTCCGCGAGCGCGTCCCATGCCAGCGGGTCAGCATCTGGCAGCGCATCGGCATGTCGGCGCAGTTCGAGGTCATGCACGGCGACGTGGACTGCATCCCGATGCCACCGGTCAGCCGCACCATCGACACGCTCTGCGAAGGCGAGCCGACGATCATCCGCGTCAAGTCCGTGGACCGCAGTGGCGCCTGCGTGAGCAACGGCCATGTCTGGCTGGTGGTGCCGGTGCTCGCCCGCGGAGAGTTGCGGGGCGCGGTCACGATCGAGCGAGCCGCCGACACCGACGAGTACACCGAGGCCGATGTGGAATCCGCCCGAACGCTGGCGGGCGCCATCGGCGAGGTCTGGAGCCGAAAGCGGATCAATGAACTCGAGGAAGGGCTGATGCTCAGCCTGGCGCGCTACCGGCTGCTGCACGAGCATTTCCCCGGACTCGTCTTCCTGCTCGATTCGGAATGCCGGATCGTGTCGATGAGCCTGTTCGCCGCGCGTCGTCTCGACGTCGCCTTCTCTGACGTCGCGGGATTCACCTTCGACCAGCTGTGTTCCAGCGAATCCGCGGTGGAACTGACCCAGGCCATCCGCCGATCGCAGGCCTCCCAGTCTTCCGAGCCCGTGCAGTACGAAGCCTATCTGCGGGGTCGTCGAGGCACGCCACTGCCGGTGGTGCTGTCGATCCGCACGCACGAGATGCCGCAAAGCGATCCGGTCACCCTGATTGCCGCAGAGGATTTGTCGCGCCTGCGCAAGGCCGAACGCCAGCTTCATCGGCGTGACTGTCTGGACCCCGTCACCGGCCTGCTGAACCGCTGGGAGTTCGAGCGTCAGGTGGCCGACGGCCTGATCCAGCTCGACGGCGAGGCGACCTGCAGCGTCATCTACCTGAACCTGGACCACTTCAAGGTCATCAACGAATCCACCCACCACGAGGCCGGTGACCGCTACCTCAAGCAGATCGGCATGGTGCTGCGCGACACGCTCGGTTCGGTGCCGCTGATCAGCCGCGTGGGCGCCGACCACTTCGCGATCTACCTGCGGGACAAGACCGACGCCGAAGTGAAGAGCTGCATGTCCAAGGTGAGTCGCGCGATCCGCTCCTACCGGTTCTCGGTCGACCGCCACATCTTCCGCTGCGGTGCCAGCGTCGGCGCCGTCACTGGCTTCGGCCCGGAACTGACCGCCAACGATTTGCTCGCCCGCGCCGAGCGCGCCTGCGAACGGGCGCGACAGGCCGGTGAACCGTTTCTCGACTACTGGGCGCCCCACACGCAATCGGGCGATGGCGGCGACAGTGAGGTCGACTGGGTCGCGCGTCTGCACGACGCGCTGCGCTACGGCCGCTTCCGCCTGTTCGCGCAGCCCATCGAGTCGCTCGCGGCGGACCGCGCCCAGCACTACGAGATTCTCGTGCGGATGATCGGACAGGATGGCGAAGTGATCCCGCCGGGCAAGTTCCTGCCCGCCGCCGAGCGCTTCGGACTGTCGGACGAGCTGGACCGCTGGGTGTTCCACGAGACGCTGGCCTATCTGCAGGCCCAGCACGCCGATACGGACGCCTGCATGTACTCGGTCAACCTGTCCGGCAAATCGCTGGCCAACCGCGAGTTCCTCGACGAGGTCGTCGCCACGCTCCAGCGCCACCCGACCCTCGCGCGACGGCTCTGCTTCGAGATCACCGAAAGTTCGGCCATCGGCCGCTTCGATGTCGCGTCGGCATTCATCCGCGAGGTGCATGCCTGCGGCGCCCATATCGCCCTGGACGATTTCGGCAGCGGCATGTCCTCGTTCGGCTATCTGAAGAAGCTGACCGTCGACTACCTCAAGATCGACGGCATGTTCATCCGCGATCTGCTCGGCGATCCCAGCAACCAGGCCATCGTGAAAACCATCGTCTCCATGGCCCAGGCATTCAACGTCAAGACCGTCGCCGAATTCGTCGAGGATCGGGATGTCGCCCAGCACCTGGCCGCCATGGGCGTGGACTACGTGCAGGGATTCGGAATCGGCAAACCGCGACCGCTGGCGGACAGGACGAGGCACCCCCGCGGCTGATCGGCACCGACGGTCGCGGTCTTCGCGGCGGGGAATTCCGGCGCGCGGTCGCGCGTGATCGGATGGCACGTATCGTGCGGCAGGGCAGCAAACCGGCCCATCTTGCCATCGCACGGAAACACCCAATGCAGCACCACCGCCTTCTTTCCCTGGCCGTCTGCTCGGCCCTGCTGACCGCCTGTGGCGGCGGCTCGGAATACGGTTCACCGACCGGCGGCTCGTCCCCGGGGCTGGGCCGTCCCGCGCTACCCCCCGTCGCCGACGTGGCCGCCGATCCCGCCGCGAGCGGATCGCTGGAACTGACGTCGACCGAATACGATTTCGGACGGATCACCGTCACCGACGAACAAACCGGCTCGACCTACGAGACCGACGTCCACGGCTACATCACCTACCCGACCACGTCGGATACTCCGATGCCGGTGCTGCTGTTCCAGCATGGTCGTCACCAGACCTGCGAAACCGGCATCGGCCAGTTGCCCATCCCTGTCGGCGATGACAACTGCCCCGACCTCGCCCCGATCATCTCCCCGGCGAACAGCTACCGTGGTTACGACTATCTGGTGCAGAACCTCGCCAGCCACGGCTATGCCGTGATCTCGATCGACGCCAACGACATCAACGACAACGACGGCAGCCCATCCGCCGGCGATGCCGGCGCGCTGGCCCGGGCCGAACTGATCCTCACGCACCTGGACGCGTTCCGCGACATCAACACCGAAGGCGGCCAGGGTTTCGACGATCTGATTGGCCGGCTGGACTTCGGCCACATCGGGCTGATGGGCCACTCGCGTGGCGGCGAAGGCGTGAACAAGACCGTGAGCCTGAACGCCGCACGCGACGAGCCGCACTCGCTCACCGCCGTGTTCTCGCTGGCACCCACCGACTACAACGCCCAGGACGTCACCGGCGTCACCTGGGCCACGCTGCTGCCCTACTGCGATGGCGACGTCGAGAACCTGATGGGCGCCTTCGCCTTCGATGCGGCTCGCGACCTCGCGCCGGGCGATGACCACCCACGCTTCCAGATTCTGGCGATGGGTGCCAACCACAACTACTTCAACACCGTATGGACCTCGGACGACTGGACCATTCACGGTACCGCCAACGACAGTCATTGCGGCGCCAACGCGGACAGCAACGAACGCGACGACCCGGAGGCCCAGCGCGCGCTGGGCACCTTCTTCATGGCCTCGTTCTTCCGCTATTTCGTCGGCGGCGAAACGGAATTTGCCGACTACTGGACCGGTCTGGCGGACGTGCCACCGACCATCTGCCCGGGCGGCGATACATCCGGCTGCCCGCAACGCTACCTCCTGTCGAGCTGGGCCAATGCGGACAACCGGCTGCCGATCGACACCACGCCGATGGAGACGGCGCTGACGACGAATGCGCTGGGCGGCGCGATCACGCTGGACGGCTTCGCCGCCTTCGAGGCCTGCACCACCGACGCCCGCGACGGAACCGGCTGCGGCAACTCAGAACCCACGTTCACCAGCACCGACCAGTTGCTGCTTCAATGGACCGCGGGTGCCACCTACACCAGCGACCTCGGCAATCTCGACGCCAGCGACTACCACGTGCTGACGATCCGCGCGGGCGTTTCCATCGGGGATGACGCCAATCTGGAGGGTCAGGATTTCGCCATCGCGCTCAGCGACACCAGCGGGCGCGTCGCCCGCGTGAACGCATCGGCCTTCAGCGCGGCCCTGTTCTATCCGCCCGGTGACGAATTTGACGGAGGCGGATCGCGCAAGCTCGTACTGAGCGACCTGCGCATCCCGCTGACGGCGTTTGGTGGCATCGACTTTGACCATCTGCGGTCGCTGGACCTGGAATTCACACTGACCGCGGCCGGCACGGTGCAGATCACCGATATCCAGTTTCAGCGGGTGACGCCGTGAGGCCGGCGCCGGCACGCTGGGCGCTCGCCCTCGCCACGGCGCTGCTGGCCGCCTGTGGCGGCAGCGAGCGGCTTTCCTCCGACGACACGCCACCACCGGCCGCGGTCGACTTCGAGATCGTGGAGGCGACCATCAGCGACGTTCACGCCGCGATGGCGGCCGGTTCTCTGGCCTGCGTGGACCTGGTCCAGGGCTATCTGGACCGGATCGACGCCTACGACCATCAGGGTCCGACGCTCAACAGCGTGATCGCGATCAATCCGGATGCGCTGGCCGACGCCGCGGCGCTGGATGCCGCCTATGACGATCACGGGCTGACCGGGCCGCTGCACTGCGCCCCGATCCTGCTCAAGGACAATTTCGACGCCGCCGGCCTGGTCACCAGTGGTGGGGCCACGGCGCTGGACAATGCGATGCCGCCGGACGACGCCTTCAGCGTCGCCGGAATCCGCGCAGCCGGTGCGATCATCCTGGGCAAGGCGAACATGGACGAGTTCGCATTCGGCTTCGTCGGCTCATCGTCGATGGGCGGACTGGTGCACAACCCCTACGACCCGACGCGGGGTTCCGGGGGCAGCAGTTCCGGTTCGGGTGCCGCGATCGCCGCCAGTCTGGCGATGTTCGCCACCGGCTCCGACACCGGAGGATCGATTCGGGTGCCCTCCTCCCTCGGCGGCCTGATCGGGCTGCGCCCGAGCCTGCGCCTGGTCTCGCAGGACGGCATCCTGCCACTGGCGCACTTTCAGGATGTCGGCGGCCCGATGTGTCGCACGGTGCGCGACTGCGCCCTGCTGCTGGACGCG
>CALBOV010000202.1 GCA_937896565.1 uncultured Salinisphaerales bacterium | reverse complement strand
AGGCATTGTCGGGACCGAGATAGAAGCTGGCCGTGAAATCCGGATTCGCGACCAGTGCGTCGCCGCCGACGGCCGTCACGAGGTCATTCGATCCGATTGGTGAACCCAGGGCAAGCACATCCTCGATGTTGTTGAACTCGACGAGGTTGCCTTCCACGGACTGTCCGTCATCGGTGGTCGGCCCCTGGTAGTTTTCCATGCCGGTGGCGAAGCTGGTGTCGCCGTCGTCGTTCAACCACAGGATGTTGTCGTGCATCTCCAGCCCGATGGATTCGAAGCCGGCGTACAAGCCGCCGACGGACTCCGTCAGTTCCGCCTGATTCAGGGCAACGGTATTGAGCGCCACCTGGACCGGTGCGCCACTGGCGCGGGTGATATAGGCAGCGCCCCCATTTCCGCCGGACGCGTAGTTTCCGATGATCAGGTTGTTGTTGAGGATCGTCGCCGACTGGGAATCGGCGATGTAGAGACCGCCACCCTGACTGCCCGCGGAATTCGAGAGGACGTAGCTGTCGAACAGCTCGACCACGTCCGCGCTCTGCGCGTAGATGCCGCCGCCGTGATCGACCTGGTCACTGCCTCGGCCTGTTTCGTTGTTGGCGATGGTCGTCCCGATGATCGACAGATAGTTGTTCGCCGAGGCGTAGATTCCCCCCCCCAGGGACTGTGAGCCGGTCGAGATGCCGCCGAACGCGACATTGCCGGTGATCTCGGAGTAGCCGATGTTCACGAAGCCGGGACCGGTGTTCGCCGCGATGCCACCCCCGAACGCGGAGCTTTCGGAGCCCAGCGCCTGGTTGTTCCGGATGGCGCTGGTGCCCACGAGCAGGGATGAGCCGTTGTCCACGTGGATGCCACCGCCGAACTGGGCGATGTTGTCCTGGACGACCACGTCGGAGAGCACCAGTTCGCTGAACTGTGTCGGGCCCAGGTCAATCCCGCCGCCCTGCGAGCTGAATCCGCCGAAGATCGTGATGCCGCGCAGATAGATGTCGACACTGTCGTCGATGACCACCACGCTGCCATCACCATTGGTGGTGAAGACCGTGTCGGCATCCACGAGGTAGTCCTCCGGGCCCAGTCCACCCACCACCGCGATGCTGGCGCGGGCGTTCACGCGGAGCTGCCCGTTGTAGTTGCCGGTTTCGTACAGGTAGTAGGCGGGATCGCCGTTACCACTGCCGTTGGTGTTGCTGTCGGCTTCCACTTGCGAGTGGTCCAGGAACGCGTCGCTCCAGCTTGTGCCCGAGCCGCCGGTGCTGCCGCGAACGCTGGACACGTAACGCACGATGTTGGCGGTGAGCGGGTCCGAACCGTAGCCGACCTCGACGCCGTCGCCAGCGCCGTCGCCGTCCGTGTCGGGATTGGTCGGTTCGGTGGAGGCCGAGAAGACTTCCTCGCCATCACTCAGGCCGTCGAAATCCGAGTCCGGATTGGTCGGGTCGGTGCCGTAGATATTCACCTCTTCGGCATCGGTCAGGCCATCGAAGTCCGTGTCCGTGGAACCCCAGGACACCACGATATCGGTGATGGATGCCCGGTCGCCGTCGTCAACGACCGCGGTCAGCAGGGGGGAGCCCGTACCGACGCTGGGCGCGGTCCACATGGTTGCCGTGCCGGTGGAGGACGAGAACGAACCGATCGTGCTTTGCCAGGTGATGGTCAAGGGACCACTGGCATCGGGGTCGGCGGCCAATGCCTCCAGCGAGATGGTGCCGCCTGGCGCGACCTCGGTCGTGTCCGCGGACAGCTCGACGGTGGGCTGACGGTTGTCCAGACCCACCAGGTTCTGATCAAGACCACCGATCCACAGCCAGCGCTGGTAGAACGAGCCGGCCTCGTTGCGATGGCCGCTAAGCCCCATGACTTCGCCGGTTTCGTTGACGTATCCCTCGAAGTCCGTGGTCGAGGGATCCTGGCTGTCACCCACGAAGCTGATTGACACGCGTCCGCCGACGTCGGTCGTGTAGGAGCAGGACAATGTCTCCGCCGCGACTTCGGCGTCGCTCAGCATGTCAAACGGCAAGGAATCTCCGGGCCGTCCGGCGATGAACAGGCTCTGGCCTTCGCGGAAGTTCAGCACGCAGCTGCCGTCGGCCAGGAAGTCCAGCACGGCCGACTTCAGCAGATAAAGGATGGACTCGCTGTCGGTTGCCGCGCGTTCCACACCCAGCCCGTCGATGCGATAGCTGGTCCCGCTCAGATCGGGGGCGGTCTCGGGACGACGAATCCCGAACTGGAGCACCTGCTCGACCGATGTCACCGATTCGCTCGCGGTCTCGGTGAGCACCTCCTGCAACACCCGGAGGCTGCCGTCAGGCGACGCGAAGCCGGTCGCGGAGCCGGCCGGTGAGCCATTGTCGGTGTAGGTCGTCGTGAAGGTGCCGTCGACGTTGCTGCTGTAGCTGGTCAGGAATCCGAGATCCTGCCCCGACTCGCTCGTGGTCGTGGTCAGTTCCACCGACCCGAACGGGTCGTAGCGCATCGTCTCCGCGGCGAACAGGGTGTCGCCAGCCGTCTGACCGTCGGCGTCGACGCTGTGCTCGACACGAAACGCCGTGGTCTCCACCGGGCCTTCCTCCAGCCTGATCGAGAGCCCCACGAAACCGATGTTACCGGCCAGTCGCGAGGTTTCGAACGCGGCCGACTGCCGCAGCGCGAGCTCCAGCGCGAAGTTGATGCCGTCCGAGCGCTTCTGGCTGGCGTCGAGGTAGTCGAAGTTGCTGTCCTCGTCGACATCGCCGGCGGCGTACACGTCGTCGCGCTCGGTGATCGCCACCTGGTACATGTCGTCCGTCAGCGGTCGCAGGCGGTGCGTGACCGGGTACTCCCGCTCGACGAAATCCATCGCGGGCTCCAGCGTCTGCGTGTACGGGTCCCGCACCGAGAAGATGCCGGACTCGTTCACTGCAACGGAAAGGGTCTCGGCCGCGTCACCTTCGCCGCTGAAGAACTGGAGGAAGTAGCCCTGATTGAACCCGAACGCGTCCAGTGAGCCCTCGCCGAGGCTGGTGAACGGGCCCGCCGTGAACTGGCTCACACCATCCACGGGCGGCTGCAGGTCATAAAGCCCGACGTCCTGGAACACCGAGAAGAACCCGAACTGTGCCGACTCGGAACCGGCATCGGCGGTCATTTCGTAGTAGCCGGTGTTGAAGCTGGTCTCGGTGCTGCGCACCAGGACCTCGATGTCGAAGAGCGGGAGCTGATCGGAGGCCTCGTCGGGATCAACCACGCCGATGGTGATGTCCACGTAGCTGCCGGAGTCCGCCTCGACCGGGGTGCCGCTGAGCGACCCGGTGGTTTCATCGAAGCTCGCCCAGACCGGCAGGTTGACCACGGTGAAGGTCAGGTTGTCACCGTCGACATCCTTGGCCGTGGGCGTAAACGTGTAGCGGCTTCCCGCTTCGACGACGGTCGGCGGCATGCCGGAGATCGTGGGTGCGTCGTTAACCGGCGCCACGTTCAGGGTTACCGTCACCACGTCGGAACTCGCCTGACCGTCGCTGACCCGGAACGTGAAGCTGTCCGTGCCGTTGAAGTCGGTGCCCGGTTGATAGGTGAATTCGCCCGACGGGTCGAGATTGAGCGAGCCGTTGGCGGGCGTGACCTCGTCCAGCGTGAAGGTGAGCGTCTCGTTGTCCGGGTCGCTGGCCACCAGCGTCGTGGTCAGCCCCTCGTCCTCGTTCAGGTTGAAGGACTGGTCCGCGGCGGTGGGCGGATCGTTGACTGCATTGACCGTGATGGTCACGGTCGCCTGACTGGACGTCGCGCCCTGATCGTCCGCGACGGTGTAGAGCAGGGAGTCGGTGCCGCTGAACTCGGGAGCGGGAGTGTAGGCGATGGAGCCGTCCGACTGAGCCGTGGCCGAGCCGTTGGCCGGCTGCCCGACGACGGTGACCGTGGTGGCGTCGACGGTGCCGTCGATGTCCGTGTCGTTGGCGGTCACGCCGATGGTCACGGTCGTGTCCTCGTCGGTGCTGGCGGTGTCATCGTTGGCAACCGGTGCATCGTTGACGCTGGTCACCGTGATGTTGACCGTCGCGCTGACCTGCGCCTGACCGTCGGAAATGCTGTACAGGAAGCTGTCGGTGCCGTTGAAGTTCTCGGCTGGTGTGTAGTCCACGGTGGCACCGCCGCCGGAAATGCTGGCACTGCCACCGCTGGCGGTCGTCGCGACCACGCTGACGATGGTCAGGGTGTCACCATCCGCATCGGTGTCGTTGGCCAGCACGTCGATGCCGGTCAGCGGGGTGTCCTCGCTGGTGGAGACGGTGTCGTCGTTCGCCACGGGCGTCGTGTTGCTGGGCGCGGAGATATTGACGGTGACCGTTGCCGTGTCGCTGCCTCCGTTGCCGTCGCCGATCTGATAGGTGAAGGTCTCGGTACCGGTGAATTCCTGGGGCGGCGTGTAGTCGATGCCGCCCTCGACACCGATTGTGGCCGAGCCGCCGGCCGTTGGCGTGCCCACGGTCGTGATGCTCAGCGTGTCGCCGTCGGCATCGGTGTCATTGGCAAGCACGTCGATGGTCAGTCCGCCCGAGCCGGCGGTGATGTTCACCGTGTCGTCGGCGGCGACGGGGCTGGTGTTGGACGGTTGCAGGTCGCCGGCCAGGGTTTCGGTGTCCACCTGGACCAGGGTCGCGGTCTCGTAGACGCCGAAATTGTTGTTGCGGAAGCGACGGATTTCGTCGTTCAGATCAAACCCGGACGGCAGGGTCGTCTCGGAATTGCCGACGGTGATCGGCGAGACGCCATCGGCGAGGCTGTCGAGGCGACCATCGGAGAAATCGAAGAGCACCGCTTCCAGCACCGGATAGGTGGGCAGCGTGCCCAGCGAGATGGCCACTCCGTTCAAATACGAGGCGAAACCACCCAATGTCAGCGCGTAGGCGATTTCCGCGTCGGTGTCGCCTGGCGCGGGCGCGATCGGATTGGCCGGCTGCACGCCAACCGGATCGAAACCCAGTGCCGTGGTGGCCTGCGTTCGTGATGCGTCGAACAGGCTGAGGAAGTTCTCCCCTGCGGCCTCGTTCACCGCACGCTGGTAGACCATCTGCGAGAACGGGGTGATCGCCAGCGTGTTCTGACCGGCGGGCAGCAGGGCGCGCAGTCCTTCCTGCGCGCCGAGCGTGATCTGCCGGCGTGCGCCCGGATCCGGTTCCGGGTCGCCCTCGTCAACATAGGAGCCGCCGCCGGAAATCACCAGGAGCGCGCCAGCGGACGGGCGCTCCGTGAGCGTGAACTCACCGTTGGCGTCGGTGGTCGTGGTCGCCAGCGGTTCGCCGACCGGCAAGCCGGCGTCGTCGATCGAGTAGACCTCGATGCTGGCACCGGCCAGCGGTCCCTTGGACGCCGTGCCCTGGACGGCGGACGGCGTGCCGGTCGAGCCACCCCCACAGGCTGCCAGCGCCGTCGCGCTGAGCAGTGCGAGCGGAAGCAGCCGTGCGCGGGGGCTCAAGTCAATCATGGTGAAGGGTCTCCGAAGACCGCTGCGCCAGTCACAGCGTCCGTGCCATTGGTCAGGTTGTAGATCAGGCCGGCGCCATCGGGCAGATCGTCGCCGTCGGCGTCACCGGAGAAGAAGCCGGCGAACAGTCCGCTGTTTCCTTCGGTGTCGCCGTCAACGGATACCGTGTCGTAGGTGCCGCTGAACAGATTGGAACTGTCGATGATCGAACCCGATCCGGAGGCGTTCCAGATCGATTCGTTGATCGCCAGGTTGACGACGCTGTCGACGGTTTGCTGAGTGAAATTCGCCGTGAGCGAGGCCGAGCCCAGCACGCCGACATTGCCGTTGGCGTCGGTGGGATTGGTGTTGCCGACCAGGGTGTAGCTTGCGGTGCCCGTGATCGGAATCGCGGGTGGCTGATCAGCCGCGGGCCCGGTGAGGTAGTGCAGGCTCTGACTGGTCAGATCCAGTGCTTCCTGGCCGGTACCGTCGATGGTCAACTGCGCCACACCGTCGGTCCAGCGTCCCCAGCGGATGCCGGTGTCCGGGTCGAAGCCCAAATCCGCCGCGCTGGCGGAGCCGATTGCATAGAACGCCGCGCCATCCGGGTGGCCGGCAGTGTACTCCGTCAGTTCGCCATTCTCGCCGTACTGCGCGACGGTGGTGTTGGCGGTGCTGGCGAAGCCGGTGGTTTGCCGATACGGCCCCGTGCCCATCGCGACCGAGGTCACCGGGTCCGGATCGGGCGGGGGTTCCTGGCCGTTGCCACCCAGGTCGGACGGGTCGTCCGTGGACCGGACTTCCACGGGGCGCCGGTCATCGGACCCCGGGCCCGGGCCGTCACCGTCACGACGTCCGCGTGGCGGCGGGGGCAGCGGAGGCGTGCCGTCCGGTGCGAACTGGGGTGGTGGTTCTTCCAGGCCCGTCACCGACCCGTCGCTGCCGATTCGGCCGAACGAGAATGACTGGCCCCGGCCGAAGCTCCAGGTCTGGGTGCCATCAGGGGTCTGGACAACAATGTCGACGATGCCGTCCCAGACCGCGAGCAGCATTTCATCGCCCACCATCTCGGTTTCATAGTGCGTGCCGCGGATGCCGATGGTCGCGACCGGCGTCTTGATCTGGTACGTCTCCTTGTCGGATTTGCCGATCAGGCCGGTAATGGTGCGGAACCCGCCCTTGATCAGGCTCATGAACGCGCGGCCGGAGCGCCGGGTTCTGACGAGCGACGCCGGTTCTTCCGCGGTCTCGGTGTCCGTCGATGCGGGAGCGGTTGGCGTTTCAGCCGGTTCCGCCTCGGGGATCTGGTAGTCGGTGAGTTCGTAGCGGGTATCCGGCTTCAGCGTGAGCATGGCGCCATCGTCCAGACGGACATGCATGCGGCCGGACAGGCCGGTGACCAGGGTGTCGCCGGATTCCAGCTCCAGCCCCCGCTGTGCCGCGAGCGCGGTCTCGCCGCGTTCCACGGAAGCGCCACCCAGAACGAACAGGACCTTGCCCACCGCGGCGAAGCCCGGTGTGGCAAGACAGAAGAGGGCCGCCGCTGCCAGCCCCCGCGCAGTTGTGGATCGGAGCATGGACCTTCCCCGTTTCTAGAATCCGCGCGACGCAGTAAACCCGACCACGAACCGGTCGTACTTGAACAGCGTCACAGTTGAATCGTTATCGATGTATCGGGCGTTGGGCGTGAAGACCCAGTCGTATGGCAGCAGGTCGGTCCAGACGGCGCTGGCGTCAATCGAGAACTGATCGTCCTCACGCGTCATGCCGAAGAACGGATCCGGATAGTCCGCGTTAAGCAGTCCCAGCGATGTCTGGACCTGAATGTTCGTGTCCGCCTGCCAGGTCAGGCTGCCGCGAATCGCCGTCAGATCGCGCGAGTAGTCGGATCCCGACTGTCGGGCGTCGTCCTCGCCGACGGAGACCGCAAAGCCCAGCGCTACGGTCGGCATCGGCTGCCACCGCACCGCCGCGCTGGTCGACAGCTGGTCGACGTCCCGATTGTCGATGGCGTCGTTGAAACGCAGCGTGCCGCTGCGCAGCTGTCCGGTCAGCAGGACCGTTCCGAACGAGTAGCCACCGAGCAGCGACGATGCCGCTCCCCGATTGTTGTAGCCACCGTCGATCAGGCCGTAGTGGTATTCGTTGTTCAGCGCCACGAAGACACGTTGCCAGCGCTTGGAGATGCCGAAGTCGGCGCGACCCAGTGTGCTGTCGACAAAATCGGCATCGGGGTAGTGGCTGTGATCCGCGGAGACGCCCCCGTAGAACTCGACCTCGTTCCCGAGCGGGATGGCGGTGCGGATGCCCGCGCCGACGCCGAGAAACAGCGAATCCGTTTCCTGGTTCTGCGGGTCGAGCTCGAAGCCGAGGAAGCGATTGTCACTGGTTGACGCATTGACGTTGCTGTCAAAGCCGCTTCTCGCCCGGACCACGGCGCGCCAGAGCTTGCTCGCCGCGCGTTCGCGCTGGCTCATCGCCGCGCGCGATCGCGCGATGACGTCGGCGACCTCCTGCGGAGGATTCAGGGATTCGACATAGTCGAATTCCGCGTTCGCGCGCTCGAAGTTGCGCAGCGCCATATGACTCAGGCCCAGTTCCAGTCGCGCGCCGGCGAAGTCGGGCTGCAGATAGACCACCCGCTGCAAGGCGAACACCGCGTGGTTGTACTCGCCCGCGTCCAGCGCGGTAGAACCAAGCAGGTAGTCGAAGTCGGGGTCGCCGCCGAGGGAGCCGGCCAGGGGCAGCAGCAATTCCAGCGCCTGCTGAGGGTTGCCGGATTCACGCAACGCCCGGGCCTGGGCCAGCGTCTGCTGCTCGGAGGCGTTGGCGGAGGACGACCGGATCACCACCGTGGGCGCCTTGGGGGTGGCTGTCGGGGTGGGCGTGGTCGCCGCGGGTGCCGTCGGCGTCGGGCTTTCGCTCGTGGTCACGCTCGGCGTGGGTGTTGTCGCCGCGGCGACCGTGGTCGGTGCCGCGACCGGAGTCGCCGCCACCTGGCCAGGCGCGGGAGAGCGCTGCGATGCAGGCAGGTTCTGGCGCTCGGCCAGGGTGCGCGCATCCTTCTGGGTCGGCAGCATCAGCGAGACATCCGCCTTGAGCTGCTTCGAGTTTCCGATGAACGCTTCAGGGTTGGCGACGTGCAGGGCCTCGATGATCTCGAACAGCGTCATCGACGGATACTGGGGCTTGAGCTCGCTGGCCACGCCCCACAGCGTTTGACCGGACTTGATCGGGCCGTAGACCTGAGGTCCCTGCGCACCAACCGTTGAACCGTATGCAACCGTACTGGCGCCCAGGACGACCGCCCAAGCCTTTCGAAAACGAATCCGCACCCGTCACCCCTAAGAAGTCCCCTGGCGAGGGTCATGTTTATAGACGTGCGACGGGGTGGTTGCAAACAACCTGTACGGAAAAGGGTGCGGTAGTTCGCGGTGTATTTGCTACAATTTCGATCTACGTCCGTAGTGCGCAGGAATCCCTCGTTGCAATCGTTCGATCTTGCCCAGCCCGGGGTGTCCCCGTGCTAAGGCCGGCCGTACTCGGCCTGGCGACCGGAGACATCTTCCGGGGTGTTGCCATCGGAGCCTCTGGCTCGACCGTTGGCGAAGTCGTCTTCAATACCGCGATGACCGGGTATCAGGAGATTTGCTCCGATCCGTCCTATCGCGAGCAGATGGTGACCTTGACCTACCCGCATGTCGGTAACGTCGGGACCAATGACGAAGATCAGGAATCCGGTGGCGCGCAAGTCGCCGGCCTGATCATTCGCGAACGGCCCCGCACGCCGAGCAACTGGCGGTCCGGCGAATCATTGCCCGCGTATCTGGAGCGGCTCGGTGTGGTCGGGATCGCCGAAATCGATACCCGCCGCCTGACCCGCATTCTCAGAGACCAGGGTGCCCAGAGCGGCTGCATCGTCACCGACACCGACGACGCCGAACTGGCCGTCGCGCGGGCCCGCGAATTTCCGGGTCTGTCGGGTCTGGATCTCGCCCGTACCGTGTCGACGTCGCAGCAGTACGCCTGGAGCGAGCCGAGCTGGGGGCAGGCGGCGCCGAATGCCGATTTCCACGTCGTGGTCATGGACTACGGCGTCAAGCGCAACATCCTCCGGCGTCTGGTGGATGTGGGCT
>CALBOV010000201.1 GCA_937896565.1 uncultured Salinisphaerales bacterium | reverse complement strand
GCGAGTACCGCACTTGCTGTCTTCCCATCGCTCCATCCTCTCAAGCTTTGGAGCCTCCGAGAAACCCGGGGCGGTTCACCCTGAACGATGTCTCGTGCCTCGCGGCCAATCAGGTCAATGAGTTGCGCAGCGAATTCCAACGGGAGGAGCGTGAGATAGACGTGCTGATTGCCTCGGCCATTGCCATCAAGTGGTGCGTACCGTGTCGGCATCACCGGCCGTAGGTGCTCGATGTGAGCAGCCGGTCGAATTGATGTTTGAAGTTCATGGAAACGAACATCAACGCGCCAGCCGATGTTGTTCCAGTAGGCGCCGGTGGTTCCGAATTCGGATGGTTTGGGTGCTTCGTAGGCGTAGTTGCCCGCGATCCCGATTGCCGGTATCCGTGTGTCGGCGAATGAGAAGATGACGTCGCCGGGGGCGACTTCCCGCATCATGTCGTAGAACGCGTTGCGGTGATTGTTTGCCTTCCGCTTGGGCGACCACAGGTAGCCGCCCGGCACTTCATGCCGGTAGGTCTGATTCTGGTTGACCCACCAGTAGCGCAATTGCGACAACTCCGCCTGATTGTTTTGTTGATGCTACGCCACAGGGGAGCTTCATGTCGGCTACCAAGCTAGTGCAGGTTTTCTGTCTGATCGACATCGCCGTCACCGGCTGGCTCGCCTTGCCGGGTCTCAGCCAATACCTGTTCACGCTCGTCTACTGGCTGGGCACCCAACTCGGTTTTGCCACGGTCGCCCCCGACTTCGCGCCGGTGCACTGGCTGATGATCAACTTGGCTGGTGGATTGGGTGTGCTGTGGAACACGGCCCGGTTGCTGGACCCGAGCTGGCGGCTGCATCGGGTGGATGCCTGGGCGCGGCTTTGGGTGGGTGGCTTGATTGCGGCGTATGTCGTGGGCGGTGGGGTCACGCCGGTGCTGCTGGCGTTCGTGGCGACGGAGGTTTTGGGGAGCGCGTGTTTCTTTGCGTCGCGGCGTCGCGTCTGAATTGGAAGCAGTGACGTTTGTTGACGATGGGTAGATGCGTCCGGAACGTTGAGATCTCCTCGAACGCGGAGGACGCATGAGCCACGATCATCCCCTCGGTATTTCGGAGCTGGCGGCCCAGCATCTATGGGACTGGCTGACCGAGCGCGAGCGGTTTTCGATGCGGGAGTTGTACGAGCAGATCGACAGTGCTCGCGTACCGGAGCGCATCCGCCGCAATGTCGCGTACACGCTGATCTATCGGGCGAAGAAGGCGGGGTTGTTCGTGGAGTCCGGTAGTGGGGAGGGTGGGGAGCAGGTGTTCGCTCGGCCGGCATCCTGAACCGGCGTGCGAGGCGCAGCAGGCTGCAATGGTTGTGATGCCCCGCGGAGGTGTTCTTCGCCGCTCTCCATGTGCGGGCGGATTGTTCTTCAGCCCCTGTTCTTCTGGGTTTGGTTCTCGTATTTTCTATTTTTAAGGAGATATATGGGGACTAGTCGTATATACCCTCCATAAAATCAATAAATATTCCAACAATCGACGCATATTTATGTGTTTCTTCGAGCATGAGGGCTAATAATCCCAGGCAGATTGATTAGGGAATTACTTACCTTTTCCGAAGTAAATTTTACTATTCATGATGGGCCGAAGGTTCGGCTAGAGTTGAGCTCTATATCACCAGATAGGTGATGGGTGGGCAGGATGGGGCGGACCGGCCTCATGCCTGTTCCGGTCCCGTCCGGTCGTTCGTCTCCCCAAGGTTCTCGACCCGCTCCGTCCCGACGCTGGTGGACTGGTTCACGCTTGTACTCGGATAACACATGAAAGCTTTGCTTGACCGTCTGCAGTTCACCTCGGTGTTGGTCTGCGCCACGCTGATTTCCCTCGTGCTCACCGGCTGTTCCGATGACAAGGATCCGGTGCCGGGTGTGGCGCCCGCGGTGACGTTCTCGACGCCGGTCAGGGAAGTCGAATCGGGCGCGATCATCACGCTGGTCTGGGAAGCCCCGACTGCGCGCGCCTGCATCGGCAGCGGCGATGAGTTCAACAGTGGCTGGAACGGGCCGCTGCCGGCGACGGGCCATGGCCAGATTGTCGTGCCGACGACACCGGGTACCTACACGTATGTCCTCACCTGCGAGAACGGCGGGGAGGAAACCTCCGAGAGCGTGACCATCGAGGTGGCGGCCGCGGGGCCCCTGGTGACGCTGGCGCCGGCCCAGCAGACGGTGCGGTCCGGCGAGACGGGCACGCCGCTGGTGTGGTCCGCGCCCGGCGCCGACTCCTGCATCGCCCTGGGTGACGATCCGCAATGGACAGGCCAGCAGCTGGCGACGTCCGGCAGTTTCACCTTCGATCTGGACACCGCGGGCATCTATACCTACTCGCTTAGCTGTGATGACGAGTACGGCGGCATCGGCACCGCGACGGCCGTAGTCGTCGTGACGTCCGCGGGGCCGGAGCTGACCCTGTCGACGGATCCGTCGCAGATTTCCGTGGGCCAGACCGCGACGCTGAGCTGGACGACCAGCGAGGACACCGTCTCCTGCATCGCGACCGGTGACGACGCGGCGTGGACCCAGACAACGCCGTCCGCGCAAGGCGGCACGTTCACGATCAGTGGCCTGGATGCGGGTGGCTACGTCTACACGCTGGAGTGTGAAGACTCCGCCGGTGTGAGCGGCAGCGTTTCAGCGGTGCTGTCCGTGGGCAGCGTTCCGGCACCGGTGTTCCAGTACTTCACCGTCAATGGCACCGACCCCGCCGAATTGGCGTGGAGCGTCACCGGTGCATCCTCATGTCTGGCGTTCAGCGACAACGTCCCGGCCTGGGACGGCGCCAGGGACACGGAAGGCACGGAGTCCGTCGACCTGAGCGAGGTCGTGCTGGAGGAAGGCGATAGCTACAACTTCACGCTGATCTGCAACGGCCAGGGTGGACAGGCCTGGGGCGCCGTCTCCATCGTTGATGGCGGTGACGCCGCGCCAACGGCCTTCATGTCGATCTCGCCTTCTCGTGTGGCGGCGGGCGCCAGTTTCGATCTGGCCTGGTCGTCGACCAATGCGACGAGCTGCACGGCCGGCAATGATGCCGAGGACTCGGCCTGGGTGGATGCGCAGGACTTGTCCGGCAACGTCTCGCTGCTGGCCTCCGAGACCGCAGCGCTGTACACCTATTCGCTGACCTGCGCGGACGAGGCGGGCAATACCGTTTCAACCGATGCCGTGCTGACCGTGGGCGGTGCGCTGCCAAGCGCGACGATGACCATCAACGGAGCGGAGTCCGCGTCGGTGTTGGCTGGCGATGCGCTGACCATCGCATGGACATCCGAGAACACCGTCTACTGCCAGGCGCAGGGCGGCATTCCCGGCCGTGCCTGGGCCGGTGAGCAACCGCTCGACAGTGACGGCGTGGTCATCGAGACGTCCGGTGCGGGCGGGCACTACGATTTCACCATGCAGTGCGGCATTCCCGGTGGCTCCAGCGTGATCGCGACAGTGGCCGCGGACGTGACCGGCGACGAGGACCAGTGCGGAGTGGGTACGTCGTCCATTCTGCTGACCGGTTCCGACGTGGATGTGCCCTGGGCGCGCGTCGTGGAGATGGACGTCCGCATCGGGGGCGATCTCACTGACGGTCCGATCGGCATCATCACCCAGGGCGATGGCAGCGAGATCATCGACGCCGATCTGGAGACCTACACCCAGCTGTTGATTCCGATTGACCTGCTTGGCATCGGAACCATCGTGGTTGATGTCTACTCGGTGGCGACCGACACGCAAGGCAACATCGAACCGCTGCCGCTCGACCCGGGTCAGCGGGGTGGATTCATCCTCTCCAACCCCAACGAGATTCTGTCGCTGTCGCTGCTTGGCCTGGACAGCATGGCGCCGATCACGGGTTTTGACGAGAACGGCGTGCCGGTCGTCGGTGACCAGGACTACACCAACTCGGATGGGTTGTTGCTGACGGCGCTGGCCCTGGTGAACGAGCCGGGCGCCCACTTCGTCTCCTTCGAGTTTGACGACGAGACGACGCAGTCGGGCATCTATGGCGTCAGCTACAAGATGAAGGGCGGCCTGCTGGCGATCGCCAAGCTGCTGAACGTTTACGGGGCTTGCGTCACGACCGGCGACTAGCCCGTTCGGCACTAGGCCGATCTTGTACGACCGAGAAGCCCGGCCATGGCCGGGCTTCTTTCTGATCGTCGGCGGGGAGGACGGAGCAGGTGTTCAGCCGCCCAATGTCTGAGTCGACTTGCTAGGTGCACCCCGGCGGCACACACTGCAACGGTTGTGAGTGCCCCCCGCGGGGTGTTCTACGCCAGCCTCGCGCCATTGGCAGATTGTCGGGCTTTCCTGGTGAGCGGTTCGCTCAACGCATTCCCGATCCTGCCCCTGGTTCCGCCATGACGGCTTGCACCACCCTGCCTGTGACGATCGCGAGTGTTCGGGCGACCGCCGCCGAGTTCGGCG
>CALBOV010000200.1 GCA_937896565.1 uncultured Salinisphaerales bacterium | reverse complement strand
GTCTGCTTTCATGGCGTGTCGAGTCGGGTTGCTGCCGGCGGCGGCATCCGCCCGGCCAAAATGGGGCGCGCTTTATAGCATCTTTCAGGATTTTGTGGAATCCCTGTGCCGCATTCACGCCTCCTGAAAGCGGGCTGCGACCGTTTGCGCAGGCCGGGCATCTTGGCATCAACACCCGCGGTTAGGTTTTTATAATCCGACCGATAGCGGGAACCAATCGTACGCGTGCGAGTCTCCCACCCACGGGGAGACGAGGGAGTGGGCATGAATCTGACGCGCCTGTCACTGGCGAATCCGGCGGCTTTGGTCGTCGTCGTGCTTTTGCTGGTGGGCGTGGGCACGGCCTCGCTGTTCCAGTTGCCGATCCAGTTGCTGCCGCCCATCGACCAGCCGCAGATCTCGGTCTCGACATTCTGGCGTGGCGCCGCCCCGGCGGACATGGAATCCGTGATCATCGAGCAGCAGGAGCGCGTCCTGCGCAACCTGCCCGGACTGACGCACATCCAGTCCAACATCAACCAAAGCAACGGCAACGTGAATCTCACGTTCGAGATGGACCACGACATGCAGCGTGCCTATCTCGACGTGATCAACCGCCTGCAGCAGGTGCCAACCCTGCCGCGCGACGCCAACGGGCCCTGGGTGAACCTGTCCGGCGACAACTTCACCAGCGGCAATGCGGCATCGCTGCTGGTTCGCGCCATCGACGCCAACGATCCGAGAAACCCCGGCGAATTCCATCCCATCGTCGAGCGCTACGTCGAACCGGCGCTGGCATCCATTCCCGGTGTCGCCCAGGTCAACCTGCAAAGCGCGCGACCGGAAGAGGTTCGCATCATCCTGGACGCGGCCCGCGCCGCGGCGCTGGACGTGCAGATTGCCGACGTGGTCCGCGCGGTCAGCGGCGCCGCCGACGTCTCGGGCGGCTTCGCCGATGTCGGCCGCCGCCAGTACACCGTGCGCTTCATGGGCAAGGCACCGATGCAGGAGCTGGATCAGCTCATCGTCGCCTACCAGGGCGCGCAGCCAATCTACCTGGGCGATCTCGCCACCGTCTCGCTGCAACGCGTGGAACAGGGCGGCTTCACCCTGCGCAACGGCTATCCGGCCTACTACATCACCGTGGGCCGCGAGGCGGGTTCGAACACGGTCGAGATTCTCGATCACATCAATGAAGTGATCGACGAACTCAATGTCGGTCCGCTGCCCGAGTCCGGCCTGGCAATGGAGCTGTCCTACGATGCCTCGGTGCACATTCGCCGCGCGATCCGCCTGGTCCAGGGCAATCTGCTGCTGGGCGGTCTACTCGCCACGCTGGTGCTGTTCGCGTTTTTGCGCGACATCCGCTCCACCCTGCTGGTCGGCCTGACGATACCGGTCTGCCTGTTCGCGGCCTTCGCGGCGCTCGACGCCTTCGGCCGCAGCCTCAACGTCATCTCGCTGGCAGGTCTGGCCTTCGCGGTGGGTCTGGTCGTGGACGCGGCGATCATCGCCCAGGAGAACATCGTCCGCCTGCGTCAGGAAGGCATGCCGGTGGCCGACGCGGTGCTGCGCGGCGCCACCGAGGTCGCCCCGGCGCTGTTCGCCAGTACCGCCACCAGCGTCGCGATCTTCCTGCCCATCCTGTTCATGACCGGACCGGAGGGACAGCTGTTCTCGGACC
>CALBOV010000199.1 GCA_937896565.1 uncultured Salinisphaerales bacterium | reverse complement strand
TATCACATTCATCATCCCTATCACCGGCTGATGCACGAGGGCCGGGCCACGCCCGCACAGATCCGCGGCTGGGTCGCCAATCGCTATCACTATCAGGTCTCGATTCCGATCAAGGACGCCAACGTGCTGGCCAATTGCCCGGACCCGGCCACGCGCCGGCTCTGGGTACAGCGGATACTGGATCACGACGGCGTAGGCGATGACCCCGGCGGCATCGAGGCCTGGCTGGCGCTGGCCGAGGCCTGCGACATGAATCGCGATCGCGTGGCGGCCGAGACCGACGTCCTGCCCGGCGTGCGCTTTGCCGTGGATGCCTATGTGAATTTTGCTCGCCGCGCCAGCTGGCAGGAGGCTGCCTGTTCCTCGCTGACCGAGCTATTCGCCCCGGAGATCCATCAGCAGCGCCTGACAGGCTGGCCCGATCACTATCCGTGGATTGCCGCAGAGGGCTTGACCTATTTCCGCAAGCGTCTGTCCGAAGCCCGGCGGGCGGGTTCTCACCCGTTAATGCGGACACTTCAAAGAAGGCTCATCATGGGCCGGCAAAAGGAGTGTTATGCCACGCAAGAAGTACAGTGCCGAGTTCAAGGCCGAGGCCGTCGAACTCGTGCGATCGTCATCAAGCAGTGCGAGCGCGGTCGCCCGCGATCTCGGGCTCAGTCCGACCATGCTCAACCGGTGGTGCCGCGAGGCCCAGCGTTCGACGAAGCCCGTATTTCAGGGCAGCGGCACGCCGCGTGATCAAGAGCTCGCTCGCCTCAAGCGCGAGCTGGCACAGGTGAGAAAGGAGCGCGATTTTTTGCGCGACGCGGCAAC
Source organism: uncultured Salinisphaerales bacterium (assembly GCA_937896565.1). Classification (GTDB taxonomy): domain Bacteria; phylum Pseudomonadota; class Gammaproteobacteria; order Nevskiales; family OUC007; genus Abyssibacter. The sequence goes on along the minus strand of CALBOV010000199.1, from coordinate 2,063 downwards.
GTACTTCGCCAAGGGATCGTCGTGAGGTACGCGACGATCCAGCGTTGTCGCTCGGATTATCCCGTCCAGCTCATGTGCCGCTGCCTGAAGGTCTCGACCAGCGGTTTCTATTCTTGGGCCAACCGGTCGCCGAGCCCTCGGGCTCGCGCCAATGCGCGGCTGACCGAGAAGATCCACACGCTGCATCGCGAAAGCGACGGCGTGTTCGGCGCTCCGCGGATCACCGAGACGCTGCAGTTCGAAGGGGAGCGCATCAGCCGCAATCGGGTGGCTCGCCTCATGGCAGCCAATGGCCTTCAGGGCATCCCGCAACGGCGGCGCTGGCGGGCCAAGCCTTCCGGCGATCGGCCGACGCATGTGCGTAATCACCTCGAGCGCGACTTCGTCGCGCTCGAACCCAACACGAAATGGGTGACCGATATCACCTATATCCGAACCGCCGAAGGCTGGCTGTATCTGTGCGTCGTCGTCGACCTCTACAACAAGGCCGTGGTGGGCTGGTCGATGAGCGCTCGCCAGACCCGTGATCTCGTACTCAAGGCCGTGCTAATGGCGCTCTGGCAACGTGAAACGCACGACGAGCCGGTCGTGTTGCACTCGGATCGAGGCACGCAATTTACGAGCGACGATTACCAACGTTTTCTACGTGGCCACAACCTGATCTGCAGCATGAGCGCCGTCGGCCACTGCGGCGACAACGCTGCGGCCGAAGGCTTTTTCGGCATGCTCAAGCGAGAGCGCGTGAATCGACGACGCTATCAGACGCTGGCCGAAGCCCGAACCGATGTCTTCGACTATATCGAGCGCTTCCATAATCCGCGTATCCGACAGCGTATGACTGCCGAAGACCGAAAGTATCCGTTAACCTGTTCTCAACCGTCCGCGGAAACGGGGTAGAACCCCTCGCCGATGGCGCAGCCGCTCAAGCAATGCACGGTTGCACTGAGTGCGGTTCGGTTCAAAGAGCTGCTGTCGATATGCGTGTGGTGCGATGTCGAATTCATAGGTAGCTCACGGTCCGGTATTCGGTAGCAAATCTTTTGTCGCCAAGTGCCTATCCCAGCAATTGATGTTGTGCTTAGGGGCTCGTGTTCACGCCCGGTCGACGGGCTCCTGCGGGTGCACGCACGCGCCGGCGGCTGGTTTTTCGCGGCGGCTCGGGCGGCTGCTGTCCCTCGGACAGGCCCTCGATGATGGGACAGTCCGGCCGGTGATCGCCGCGACAATGCTCAGCCAGATGCTGCAACGTCTCCCGCATCGTATCCAGCGCTTCGATCTTGTCTTCGAGTTCGGCAACGTGCGCCAGGGCTAAGGACTTGACGTTGGCACTGCTACGACTGCGGTCGCGCCAGAGCGACAGCAGCTCGTGCATCTGCTTGACGGAAAAACCCAGGCTTCGTGCCCGGTGGATGAACTTCAAGATATTGAGATCGGCATCCGTGTAAGTGCGATAGCCGGATTCGGTGCGGGCCACGGGCGGGATCAGGTCCACCCGCTCGTAGTAGCGGATCATCTTCGCGGAGATGCCGGATGCGTCGGCGGCTTGGCCTATGTTCATGATCGCCTCCTGTCTCGGCTAGGGCGCGTGCGGTCAGGCTTCCGCCGTCGCGCCAGTTTCCGGGGTGAAAAACACGTCGGCGTGCAGGTCGTCGGCCCTCAGACCACGCTGGGTCAGCAGATCCTGCGCCGCGTCGACCATGGCGGGCGGCCCCGCGACGTAGGCTTTCCAGCCGTCGAGATTCGCCAGATCCTGGCCGACGGCGTCGGTGACCCAGCCGGTGCGCCACGCGCCGGTCGCTGTCGCCTCGGACAGTACCGGCGTGAAGATCACGTTAACATGGCGTTCGGCCAACGCCTCGAAATGCGCGTCGAGGTAAAGATCGCGCGCTGTGCGAACGCCGTGGTAGATATGAAGCGGTTGTCGCAGCCCGCGGGCGAGCGCGGTTTCCACGATCGACTTGATGGGCGCGAGCCCCGAGCCGCCGGCTTGTTGCCACTTGTTGGCTGGCCGCCCCGCCGGCAATCCGACGCACATGAAACTCCAGCTGATCGCTATCGGCGGG
>CALBOV010000198.1 GCA_937896565.1 uncultured Salinisphaerales bacterium | reverse complement strand
GCATCGCCAACGAGAAACCGCCGATCATCTCGGACATGTATTCCAGATCGCCGGACAGCACCAGTTCCACGCCATGCGGCAGGTTTTGCATCGACGGCAGAGCCTGCGCCGCCTTCAACACGTCACCAACCGGCTGGCCGTTCAGGCCCACCGACAAGGTGACCACGCGGCGCCGATCGTAGCGGTCGATCTGGGCCGGCCCGCCGGCGATCTCGATGTCCGCGATGTTGCGCAGCGGGACCGGAGCGCCCTGAGCGCTGTTGATTCGCAGCTGCCCGATCATGTCGGGATTCGTCCGCGCCGACGGGTCAAGCTGCACGCGGACGTACACCTGGCGCCCCGGCAGATTCAGCCGCGGCAGGTTGAAGTCGTAATCACCCACGGTGGCGATGCGCACGGCGCGGCCAATCGCCTCCGAGGTGATGCCCAGCTCCGCGGCCCGGGCGAAATCCGGGCGGATGACGATTTCCGGCCGCATCAGGCTGGCCGTCGACGTGACGATGCCCACATTCGGCAATGTGCGCAGCTCGGCGCCGACATCCTGCGCGGCCTTGAGCAGCAGGTCCGGCTCGTCGCTGGCCAGCAGCAGGTTCATCTTCTCGCCCAGCAGGCCGCGACCGATGCTGATCCGCGCGCCAGGAATCGGCGCCAGCGCATCCCGCATCGCGATGCGGATTTCGTCAATGCCGCGCGTGCGCTCATCGGGTGGCAGCAGCCGTGCCGTGAGCTGCGCCTTGCGCACCTCCGCCGCCGCGTTGTCGGCACGCATGTTGCCGGTCTGCACACCGGCTCCGATGGTCGTGTAAACCGACGGAATGTTGGGCAGTTCAAGCAGACGGCGCCGGGCCTCCTCGGCCAGCGCGCGGGTCTGTTCCAGCGAGCTGCCGGGCGGCGCCTCGACGATGGCGACCTCGGTGGAGGTGTCCTGCGCGGCGATGAAGGCCATCGGCAACTGGCTGATCACGAACACCGAGCCGGCGAAGAACGCACCAGCCCCCACGACCGTGGACACCGGGTGTTCCAGGCACCAGCGTACCGAGACCAGGTAACGACGCATCAACGCGCCATCCCCGTGCTGCTCCGGCGTGGGCTTGAGGATGTAGGCCGCCATCATCGGCGTGAGCAGCCGCGCCACCAGCAGCGAAAACATCACCGCGGCGGCGGCGGTCCAGCCGAACTGCCGGAACAGACTGCCGGTCAGTCCGCTCACAAACGCGGTGGGCAGGAACACCGCGACCAGGGTCAGCGTGGTCGCGATCACGGCCAGGCCGATCTCGTCGGCGGCCTCCTTCGCGGCCTGCATGGGCGGCTTGCCCATTTGCAGATGCCGCATGATGTTCTCGACCTCGACGATGGCATCGTCGACCAGAATCCCGATGACCAGGGTCAGCGCCAGCAGGGTCAGCACGTTGAGGTCGTAGCCGACGATCGACAGCACCAGAAAGGTCGGGATGATGGACAGCGGCAGGGCCACGGCGGAGACCAGCGTGGCCCGCCAGTCGCGCAGGAACAGCCAGACGACGAGCACGGCGAGAATGCAGCCCTCGTAGAGCGCCTTCATCGCGACCTCGTACTCCGAGCGGCTGAAGTCCACGGTATTGGAGACTTCGACAAACTCGATGTGCGGATAGTCGGCCCGCAACGTCGCGATGGCCTTGCGGGCCGTCTCGGCGGTGCCAACCTCGTCGTGACCGCGGGCGCGCATCACCTCGAAACTGACGACCGGTTCGCCGTCCAGCAACGCCAGCTGGCGCCGTTCGGCATGGGTATCACGAACATCGGCGACATCACCCAGCCGGATGCGTCGGCCATCGGTCAGCGGCAGCGACATCGCGGCCAGTTCCGATGCGCTGCTCACCTTGCCCAACGTGCGGACGGATTGTTCCAGCCCGCCCAGATCGCCACGGCCGCCGGGGGCCTCCTGCTGCATGCGGCTGAGCTGGCTGCTGATCTCGCCCGCCGTCACGCGCAGGGCCTGCAAGCGCACCGGGTCCAGCTCCACCCGAACCTCGCGCGTCACCCCGCCCTGTCGCCGCACCTGGGCGATGCCCTTCTGCTTCAGCAACTCGCGGCCGACCACATCATCCACAAACCAGGACAGGTCCGCCTCGTCCATCGCCTCCGACGACAGCGCGTAGGTCAGCACGGGCAGACCCGCGATTTCCACGCGGGCGACGATGGGTTCCTGCAACGCTGACGGCAGCGTCGAGCGAATGCGGGTGATGGCATCGCGGGTGTCGATCACGGCCTGCTGGGTCTCCTTGTCGTAGGAGAACTCCACGATCATGTTCACCGCGCCATCGTTGATGGTGGTCGTCACATGCCGCACGCTGCCGATGCTGGACACCGAATCCTCGATCGGGCGGGCGACCTCGGCTTCCAGCTGTTCCGGTGACGCCCCCGGCAGATTGGCCGTGACCGTGACCGACGGGAATTCCATGTCCGGCATGCTCTGCACGCCGAGCTTGGCGAAAGCGACCAGCCCCGCCGCGGTGAGCATGAAGAACAGCAGGATTGACGGCGTGGGCTGACGAATCGCCCAGGCGGAAACATTCATGATCCGGACGCCACGATGTCCACCCGGTCGCCATCGGACAGGAAAGCACCGCCTGCCTTCACGAAGCGCTGATCGCGGGTTGCCCCCTCGAGAATCTCGACCTGGCCGGCATGCCGGCGACCGGTCGTGATCTTGATGCGGCGGGCACGCTGCTGATCGTCGATCCGCACCAGATACTGATTGCCGTCACGCAGCACGACGGCGGTTTGCGGCAGGGCCAGCGCCTCGCTGGAGGTGAGCAGGAATCGGCCGGAGACATACATGCCGGCGGCCAGGCCGCTATTCACGGGCAGATCCACGTAGGCGATTCCGTTGCGGGTGCGCGGATTCACCGTCGGGGAGAGCTGGCGCAGCGTGCCGGTGACGGTCTCGCCACCCGGGCCGGCCAGTTCCGCCGTCGCGCCCGACTGCAGGCGCGGCATCGCATCGGCAGGCAGCTCGGCGCGCCATTCCAGACGGTTCTGACGCACCAGCCGAAACAGCTCCTCACCCATCGTGCTCACGCCACCCAGCGTGGCCGATCTTGATGAGATGACGCCGTCATCGGGCGCCACGACCCGCGCATGCGCCAGCTCCAGCGCCTGCGCTTCGCGCTGGGCCCTCACGGATGCCAGCTGCGCCGCCGAGACCGCGGCGCCGGTGCGGTAATCCTCGATCACCTGCCGGGAGACCGCGGCGGTTTGTTCCAGGCGATCCGCCCGGTCCAGGTCCGCCTGGGCGCGGGCATGGGTTGCCTCGGCCTCAGCCAATGCCGCATCCAGCCGGGCCAGCCTGGCGCGCAGCATGTCCTCGTTGTACCGCGCGAGGAGCTGCCCCTTGCTGACCACGTCACCGATCTCGACCAGGGTCTCCTGCAAGCGAACGCCGGAGACTTCCGCGCCGACGATGGCCTCCTGCCAGGCGCTCACTTCTCCGCTGGCGGTCAACACCTGAGGCCAAACCTCGACTCGCGGCGACACCAGTTCCACCGTCAAGACGGCGCGTGTCTCCTCCGTCTCTTCCGACGCTGGCTGACCACAGGCACTCATCAACACCACCGGAAGCACCAGGGCCCAGCCCGCGGCAACACGCTTCCACCCTCTCCGGCACTTCACAGGCTTCAACAAAACCGACTCCCCCTGTCGATATCGGACCACGGCGGCGCGGCTCGGGTGGAGCCGTGGCGAATCGCGGCCGCCGACGCTGATCAGCGCTTGAGTTTGTAGGCGACGACCGAGTCGCCCATGGTCGAGCCGTACATGCTGTGCCCCCCGGCGGTCAGTACGACGTATTGCGTACCGCCATCCTCGTAGGTCATCGGCGGCGCCATGCCGGCCGCGGGCAGTTCCGCGTGCCACAGGGTTTCACCCGTGCGCAGATCGAAGGCCCGCAGACGGTCATCCAGCGTGTAGCCGATGAAGACCAGACCACCGGCCGTGACCAGTGGGCCGCCCGCCCCCGGTGTGCCGAAATTCACGTCGAAGGGCAGATGCGCCATCTTGTGGATGC
>CALBOV010000197.1 GCA_937896565.1 uncultured Salinisphaerales bacterium | reverse complement strand
TCACGGCCGATTCGCTGGTCATCGAGATCGTCGAGCAGGACATTCCAGACCCCGGCGACCTGCTGGACATCGTCGCCGCCTACCGCGAACTGGGGTGCCTGATCGCCATCGATGATTTCGGCGTGGGCTTCTCGAACCTGTCGCGCATGATCCAGTTCCGCCCCGACATCGTGAAGCTGGATCGCACCTTCATGGCCGATGCGCGCGGCGATATGCACGCCACACGCTGCCTGCCGCTGATCGTGAACATGCTGCACGAGATCGGGTCGCTGGTACTGGCTGAAGGCGTGGAGACCGAAGAGCACGCGCTGGAATCCATCCAGGCCGATGTCGACCTGATGCAGGGCTACTATTTCGCGCGACCTCGACGGGACATCGAGACCGATGTGCCGCCGGAACTGCCGTTTCGCAACATCACGAGCATTTTCGAACGCCAGGTACTCGATCACGAATCGGCATTCCAGTTCGCCTTGCAGGACTATCAGGCCGCCTTCGCGACCGTGCGGGCGCAGATGCTACAGGGCCTGGAACTGGCAGCTGCCGCGACACCCATGCTCGCGCTGCAACGCGCGGTTCGTCTCTACGTGCTCGACGCAGGAGGACGCCAGGTCGGCGGCAACGTGGACGGCGCCAACAGCCGGATTCGTCGCCGTTCACCGCACAAACCGCTGCTGAACTCCGAAGGCGCCAACTGGGCGCATCGTCCGTATTTCCGCCGCGCCCGCCTGAATCGCGCGGAGATGCAGATCACGCGCCCCTACCTGTCGCTGACCGGCGCCTTCATGTGCGTCACCCTGTCGCAGGCCGCGGAATTCGGTGGGCAGGAATTCGTCGTCTGCTGCGATCTGGAGTATCCGCTCTAGCCACATTCCGGCGACCCACGAAGTCTTCGTGCAAGTTGGCGTCTACACGCCTAGAATAATGAGAGTGATTCTCATTTTTCAAAGCAACTTCCGTGAAACTCAGTGACCTGCGCGTCGGTGATTCCGGCGTGGTCGAGGCCGTGGACACCCAGGCCGATCCCGACCCCATCGCAACCCGTCTCGGCGAACTCGGCTTCGTCAGCGGCGAACCCGTGCGACTCGTCGCCCGTGGCCCGTTGGGTGGTGATCCGCTGCTGATCCAGGTGGGTTTCACGCGGTTCGCGCTGCGGCGCGCCGAGGCCGAGCGCGTGCGGCTGGTCAACGGCGCGGGAGCCTCCGATGAGTAACCTCAGCATCGCCCTGGTCGGCAACCCGAACTGTGGCAAGACGGCCCTGTTCAACCAGCTGACCGGCGGACGCCAGAAAGTCGCGAATTACGCCGGCGTGACCGTTGAGCGCAAGGAGGGTTCGTTCCGCGCGCCGTCAGGCCGCCGCGTCCAGGTGCTGGACCTGCCGGGCGCCTACAGCCTGAACGCCACGAGCCCGGACGAGGCGATCACCCGCGACATCTGCATGGGCCGGCTCGATGATGTGAGCCCGGAACTGCTGGTCTGCGTGGTCGATGCAACCAACCTGCGCCTGCATCTGCGCTTCGTCCTGGAACTGCGCCAGCTTGGTCGGCCGATGGTCGTCGCGCTGAACATGAGCGACGCGGCCAAGCGACGCGGCATCCGCATCGACCGGGAGCGCCTGCAAGCCGAACTGGGCTGCCCCGTGGTGGACACCATCGCCATCCGCAAGGGCGGCGCGGCGGAACTGATCACGCGGCTGGACGCCGACGGCCCCTTCGAGACGCCGGCCGCCGCGCCGGTGGATGACCTGCACGGCGAGGTCGCTCGCATCCTGCGCGAGGCCGTGGACGTTCCGCGCCGGACCGCGGCGGTGGACGACGCGCTGGATCGCGTGCTGCTGCATCCGGTCGCCGGGCTGCTCATCCTGGCGGTGACCATGTTCCTGATGTTCCAGGCGGTCTACGCCTGGGCCGCACCGTTCGCCGACGGCATCGACGCGGGCATCGGCCTGCTCGCCGACGGTGTCGCCCGCTTCATGCCGGACGGCCTGCTCAAGTCGCTGGTCACCGACGGGCTGCTCGCCGGCATCGGCGGCGTGGTCGTGTTTCTGCCGCAGATCCTGATCCTGTTCCTGTTCATCCTGATCCTGGAGGAATCCGGCTATCTGCCGCGGGCCGCCTTCCTGCTCGACCGGCTGATGGTCGGCGCCGGGCTGACGGGACGATCGTTCATTCCGCTGCTGTCCAGCTTTGCCTGCGCGATTCCCGGCATCATGGCCGCGCGCACCATCCAGGATCCGCGCGACCGCCTGGCGACAATCCTGGTCGCGCCGCTGATGACCTGCTCGGCGCGGCTTCCGGTCTACGCCCTGCTGATCGGCGCATTCATCCCGAATCAGAGTGTCGGCGGCCTGTTCAACCTGCAGGGCGTGGTGCTGTTCGTGCTCTACGTCGCTGGCATTCTCAGCGCGCTGGTCGTCGCCTACGTAATGAAGATGCTCTCGCGCGACACTGCCGAGCACGCGCTGATGCTGGAACTGCCGTCCTACCGCGTTCCCAGCCCGCGCGATATCGCGCTGGGTCTTTGGGAGCGTGGCGGCATCTTCATCCGCCGGGTCGGCACGATCATCCTGTCGTTGACGATCATCCTGTGGCTGCTGTCCACGTTCCCCGCGCCACCGGCGGGCGCGACCGGACCGGCCATCGACTACAGCCTGGCAGGCCGCATCGGCCACTGGATGGAGCCACTCTTCGCACCCATCGGCTTCAACTGGCAGATCTGCATTGCGCTGATCCCCGGACTCGCGGCCCGTGAAGTCGCCGTCAGCGCCCTGGCCACGGTGTACTCGATTTCCGCCGCGGACGACCTGGCCGCGCAGCAACTGACACCGCTGATCTCGTCCCAGTGGTCCATCGCCACCGCGCTGTCACTGCTGGCCTGGTACGTGTTCGCGCCGCAGTGTCTGTCCACACTGGCGGTCATCCGGCGCGAGACCAACTCCTGGAAGACCGTGGGACTGGCCACCGGCTACCTGTTCGGTCTGGCCTATCTGGCCTCCCTGCTGGTCTATCAGATCGCGAGGTTATGGCTATGACGAGTTATGAATGGATCCAGTGGATCGTGGTCGCCATCGCGGTCCTCGCCAGTCTCGCCTACTGGGTACGACGCCTGTTGCCAGGCCTGTGGATGCGGCTGACCGGCCGCAGCGAACCGCCGCCGGCCGCGGGCTGCGATGCCGGCTGCGGCAGCTGCAACGGCTGCGGTACCGGGCCTGCGCGCCGGGAATCGGCACAACCGCGACCGGGCGGTCATACCCGCCCAATCGTGTTTCACCCGAGCGACTCCTGACCCGGCGGCGCCCGGCCCTGCCGGAGCGCCGGGCTGACGAGACGACTAGGGCGTGCGGTACTGCGCGTGCATGGCGTCCATCCGCTCGGACTGCTCCAGCGTGAAGCGGACCATGCAGTAGTCATCCACGTAGTCCATGAAGTTGTCGATCGGATCGTCGCCGGGCTTGCGCGGCCCGATGCAGCTGTCGCGACCAACCGGGCAACCATATGCCGGGCTGCGCTCAAAAGGCGTGTCATCGACCGAGTCACCGGCGCCGCGGCAGCCGCCCTGGAACGTGTGATATAGCCCGAGCCAGTGCCCGACTTCGTGCGTGCCCGTGTCACCCTCGTTGTAAGGCGCGGCCGTGCCGCCCGGCAGGCTGGAGTACAGCAACACCACGCCGTCGGCATCCGGATTCGCGGTGTATCCCCAAGGCAGCGTGGCGTAGCCGAGCACGCCACCGGACGGATTCGCCGAGTAGATGTTCAGGGTTTCCGCTCCGCCCACCCGCAGACTCGGCTTGGCGGCATCGGGATTGGCGTACCACACCGGGTTGGTCGTCCGGGTCACGCCCTCCAGCGTGAACACGAACGGCGTGCCGGCGTAAGCGTCGTTGAGCACCACCATCTGCGCGTCGATCTGATCCATCGGCACATTGCCCTGCGCCGGCAGCGAACCCTGACTGATCACGTGGAACCACACCGGAATCTCCACGCTGCCCGGGTTGCGAAACAGCCCGCGTCGGGAATTGATGCGCCGAGCCTTGAATGCGGAAAAATCACGCTCGATCAACTCGATCTCGGCATCCGACGGCATCACCGCGCTGCATCGCTCGCCGGACCACCGGCCATCCGAGGCCGCGGCCGACGCGCTCAGCAACATGGCGGCGACCATCCAGATCATCTGTTTCATCGGAACTCCCTGTTACCGAAGGCCGAAACGGCCGATGCCCCAGTATAGCCACAGCCTCCCGGCAGACTAGGCAGTTCGTCACCGTCCCGGCCGCAGCTGTCCATCAGGCGGGGCGCTACCCGGTACCAAACGTGAGGCACACCTTGCCAACGGTGTGCCGCGACTCGATCTGCCGGTGGGCGTCGGCCGCCTCGGTCACCGGATAGGTCTTCTGCACGTGCGGCCGCAGCAGACCTTGCTCGATCCATTGCTTCAGCTGCAACAAATCCCGGGCATCGGATCGGACCTGAACCAGCCGGCTGGTCTTGTTCAGACCCAAACGGGCAACCAACTCTCCGGCGAGCGTCCGCGGCTTCGGAACCGTACTGACATACACGCCCCGCGGCGTCAGCTGCCCGGAAAACATCGATCTCGTGAACTTGCCGAACACATCGAACACGGCGTCGAATCGCGAGCCGATCTTCACCGCGGGCTGGCGACTGTAGTCATGAACCACATCCGCACCCAGCGACTTCACGAAATCGATGTTGCGGGGGCCGCAAACACCATGCACTTCCAGCCCCATGGCCTTGGCGATCTGCACCGCGTAATGACCCACGCCACCGCTCGCACCGTTAATCAGGATTCGCTGGCCCTCACTGGGCGCGCAGCAATCGCGAATCGCCTGCAACGCCGTTTGCGCGGCGAGTGGAACGGCCGCCGCCATCTCGAGCGAGAGATTGGTCGGCGCATGTTGAACTTCGCCCCGATCGAAACGCGCGACCTCGACGTGGACCCCGCCCGAGAAATGGTTCGTCATCCCGAAGACGGCGTCTCCGACGGAAAACTCGGTCACGTTGTCCCCGACCGCCACCACGCGGCCCGCCACATCCAGCCCCGAAGCACGCGGCAGCGAGTCCCGCGCGAAGCTGTGCCTGAACTTCCCTTTCCGCACCAGGACATCCTTGGGGTTGACGCTACCGGCCACCGTCCGGACCAGGACGCTGTCAGCGGAGAGTTGGGGATAAGGCCAATCGTCGACCCACTCCAACACATCCGCTGCTCCGAATCGCCTGTACACAAGGGCTTTCATTTCGCTTCTCCGATAGGGCGGCTGACGATCAGGCGACGATGCGCCTCGGGACGGGGCGAAGTCGAGTCAGGCAACTGATCAAGCCGCACTGATGCACGAACACCTGCATCCAGACACCGGATACTGACCGCGCCTGCGGTCAATTTGATGAACGTGGACTGTCGCGTTCGTAACGCCGGCAAGCGCCGATGTCATTCAACACCATCCTCAATGTGATGATGAAAACTGGACAGCATTGGAACCCTGCTTTGCCCTGAATTTATTGACTTCTGACCAAACAAACTTGTTATGTTCTGTATTCTGGTTCATTTGCCAAGAATTCGAGCAGCTCTCGTGCCGGAGCATAACCTTGCGAGGCCGAAGCCTCTAACCAAATGATTGCCTGATCGAGGTCAGGCTCAACTGCTTCCCCTTCAAGCAGTATGCGAGCTGCAATGTACTGAGCGTGACGATGACCCGCATTCGCAGCCTGGGCATACAGCGTGTAAGCAAGGCTCTTGTTCTCAGGCACACCTAGCCCATATAGATGCTTCTCGGCCAGCAATGTAACTGAGCTGAGAACTCCTGCCTCGGCGCCCTTTGTGCACCAGAACACAGCTTTCCCAGCGTCTTCTGGCAAGTCACGTGCACCGTACGAATAGTCGTAGCAAAGGCGATGCTGGGCGCTCGTGTCGCCACCCTTCGCCATTTCGATGACGGCATTTGGCTCGGCCAAAGCCACTGTAGCCTTTTTCGTAGATTGGCAAGCAGCTAGACCCAGCAGGGCAAAGAAAACTGTGAAATTTCTAAGAAGCATAACGCCCACATTCAGGAACGGCTGAACCGAAGGCGAAGACGTCGCACTGGAATGTGTTGTTAGGCGCCATATTGGGGAGGCGGACGCAAACTTCCAAGCAGGGCTAAGAATGACATGAGGACAAACAACGCCCACCAAGCAACAATTGCCCAGTTTGAGAGCAATGGCTTGCGACGGAAGATGAGGCGAACGATGACAACTAAAAATAGCGGGACGAGAGCACCTGCGAAGGAACGACCAAATATGAAACCCCAACCATATGCGGATTGACCTTCACCTCCCGACCCTAAGCCTGTCGTAATGAAGGTAAATGCGACACTAGTTAAGAGAATTAGGCATGCATTAATGTTTACGTGCTTACTCATTAGATACCTAGGCGCCTAACGCTTGAGTTCAGCCGTCGCGAGCGGAGCGAGCGTCGGCTGGAACGATTTGTTGGGTTGTGGCTTCACCTTGATTTCTCGAACTCTGTTCTTTCACAAGCGCTCATCTCGTTCTGCAGTGCATGCAATTCACGACTCGCTTCCGAAGCGGTGGAGACCCCCGGTTCGTCACAAGATGATGCGGCCGCTGTTAACCAGTGAGCTGCCCGGACTCGGTCCATTTCACAC